>NZ_JBSFTC010000190.1:0-22152 GCF_053590415.1 Nonomuraea sp. NPDC003201 | reverse complement strand
CCCGACCCGGTCCAGCGCGGCGGCTGCGCGTTCGCGGCGGGCGCGGCGGCCCGTGCCGGTGTAGAGCAGGCCGTCGGCGACGTTGTCGAGCGCGCTGACGCCGGGCGAGAGGTGGAACTGCTGGAAGACGAACCCCAGGGTGCGCGAGCGCAGCCCGGACAGCTCCCGGTCCGACAGGGTCGCGACGTCGTGACCGGCGACGCGCACGGTGCCGGAGGTGGGGCGGTCGAGGGTGCCGATCATGTGGAGCATGGTGGACTTGCCCGATCCGGACGGGCCGACGATGGCCAGCAGGTCTCCCCGGTCGATGGTCAGGTCCACGCCGCGCAGGGCGTGCACGTCTCCGGCGTACGTCTTGGTCACCCCGCACAACTCGACGATGCCGTTCACTGGGCCGTTCACTGGGCCGTTCACTGGGCCGTTCACTGGACCGTTCACTGGACCGGCACCCCGACCTTCATGCCCTCGGCCAGCCCTTCGCCCTTGATCTCGACCAGGCCTCCGCCGAACGCCCCGGTCTCGACCGCCACGATCCGGCTCGCCGCGCCCTCCGCCACCTCGACCCCGAAGCCGCCCTCGCGCAGCGCCAGCAGCGCCTCGACGGGCACCGCCAGCACGTTCGCGTGCCGCGCGCTGGCCATCTCCACCTCGACCGGCGCCTGGTCCAGCTTCGTCCGCGGCGGCTTGGCGAGGGTGATGTCCACGTCGATGGTGGTGGTCGCGTCCCGTTCGGATCCGGAGGACTCCGCGACCGTCCCGACCGACGTGATCCGGCCGGCGGCCCGCTCGCCGCCGGGGAGGGTGACCGTGACCTTGGCGCCCTTGCGGGCCAGCGACTGGTCGCCGGTGTCCAGGTCCACGTGTACCAGGCGGCGGATGCCACTCACCGTGAGCGCCTGCTGTCCCGGGGCGGTCCTGGCGCCGATCTCGGCCTTGGCGTCGGTCACGCGTACGGCGGCCGGCTGGAACACGACCTGGGCCGCGTCCACCCGCCCGCTCTCCTCCAGTCCCCTGTCCTCCTGCCAGTCCTTGACCGCCTGCTCGGTGGCGTAGCTGAAGTGGTCGTCCACGGTGAGGTAGTCGCCGTACCCGAGCGCCTTGAGGTTGCGCTCCAGCTGCTCAACGTCCGGCCCGTCGGACACGCGGCTCTGCAGGGTCCGGTACAGCGGCAGGCTGCCGTACATGAGCACGAGCGGCCTGCGGTCCACCTTGAGCAGCGGGCGGCCGCGGCGGACCACCGCTCCCTGGGCGGCCACCCACGTCACGGTGCCGGAGGCGCCCGAGGCGATCCGGCGCTCCCCCGCGTAGGTGAGGGCGCCGTCCACGGTCTTGGTCTCCACCAGGTCCTGCCGGGTGATGTCCGCGGTGGCCGGGACCGGGGGTCTGGCGGGTGTGGCGGCGCCGGGGACGCCGTCGTTCATGACGGCCACCGCGGTCCACGTCGCGGCGACGGCCAGGACGGTGCCGCCGCTCAGCAGGATCCCCTTCCTCATGACGTTTCCCCTGGCTTCTTGCCGCCGCCGGGCGCGTACTGCTCGCAGGCCTTGTGCGCGGCCTCGACCTTCTGCTGCGAGCCGTTCTTGATCTCGAAGCGCATGCCCTCGCCGGGCTTGGGGTCGGGCATGTCCACGCCGTGCTGGCGCATGCACTGCGCGAACTTGACCATCTGGTCGTAGTCCTGCTGGCTGGGCGTGTGGTCGCGGACGACGGCGTCCATGATGGGCTGGCAGGCCTTCTGGGCCTTGTCCATCTTGTCGCGGCCCACGCTCTTGGGGACCTCTACCTTCAACTGGCCGTTCTGTGGATCGGGGACGTCGATGCCGTGCTCGCGCATGCACTGCGCGAACTTCAGCTGGGCCTCCTGCGGGTCCATCGACGCCGACGGGGAGGCCGTGGCCCCGGCGGACGAGGTGCCGCCGCCGGCGCTGGCCACGCCGTCGTCCTTGGGCGCCGTGCCGCCGCACGCGGCCAGCGCCAGCGTGAGCGGGACGGCGACCAGCAACAGCCGTATATTCATGACATTCACTCCTCCGCGCCCGGGGTCCTTCGCCCGGGGTGCGGCCTCACTCCAGCCCATGGGGTGCTAGAACCGGATAAGCCCGGTCCGGCGCGTTTATCCGGCCCTAACACGTGATCCGTCACGCTCGGGTGCCAGAGGAAAGGGGCCGGCGATGCGGGTGCTTGTCGTCGAGGACGAGGAACGGCTGGCGGACGCGGTCGCGCACGGGCTCCGGCTGCAGGCGATCGCCGTGGACGTGGCCTACGACGGGCAGGACGCCCTGGAGCGGGCCGCGTACGTGGACTACGACGTGGTGGTGCTCGACCGGGACCTGCCCGAGGTGCACGGCGACGACGTGTGCCGGCGGCTGCGCGAGGGCGGCGGGGGCGGCCGGGTGCTCATGCTGACCGCGGCGGGACAGATCCGCGACAAGATCGACGGGCTGTCGCTGGGCGCGGACGACTACCTGGTCAAGCCGTTCGCGTTCGCCGAGCTGGTGGCGCGGGTGCGGGCGCTGGCCCGCCGCTCGCCCCGCTCCGCGACGCCCCCGCTCGAACGCGGCGGCATCGCGCTCGACCCGTCCCGCCGCACGGTCACCAGGGACGGGCGGCCGGTGTCGCTGAACCGCAAGGAGTTCGACGTGCTGCGCGTGCTGCTCGGCGCGGGCGGCGAGCTGGTCACCTCCGGCGAGCTGCGCAGGAGCGTCTGGGACGAGCACGCCGACCCCGGCACGGGCGCGCTGCGGGTCACGATCACGTCGTTGCGCAAGAAACTCGGCGTGCCGTCGGCGATCCTGAACGTTCCCGGCAAGGGGTACCGGCTTTGATCGTCGACCGGGGCCGGTCGTGGTGGAGCAGCAGGCGGCTGCGGCTGCGGCTCACGCTGCTGTACGGCGGCCTGTTCTTCGTGGCCGGGTCGATCCTGCTCTGGCTCACCTACCTCACCACCGGCCAGGCGCTGAACCAGCAGTTCGTCACCGGCTTCCGGAAGATCCAGAACGCGCCCGCGGACGTGGCCGCGGCGCGACCGATGGTCGAGGACGTCATCTTCCAGGGCGACGTCGAGAACCGGGCCGGCAATGTACTCAGCGAGGTGGTCCGCTCGTCCATGCTCGTGATGCTCCTGATCGGCGTGGTCGCGCTCGTGCTCGGCTACGTGGTGGCCGACCGGGCGCTGCGCCCGCTCGACCAGGTGACGGAGGCGGCGCAGCGGCTGTCGGAGAGCACCCTGCACGAGCGCATCGGGCTGCAGGGCCCGCCCGACGAGGTCAGGCGGCTGGCGGACACGTTCGACGCGATGCTGGAGCGGCTGCACCGGGTGTTCGACGCGCAGCGGCGGTTCATCGCCAACGCCTCGCACGAGCTGCGCACGCCGCTGGCGATCAACCGTACGGTGCTGGAGGTGTCGCTGGAGGAGCCGGCCGCGTCGGAGGACCTCAAGGCGCTGGCCAGGGCGCTGCTCGGCACGAACGCCCGCTACGAGCGGCTCATCGAGGGCCTGCTGCTGCTCGCGCAGTCGGAGCAGGAGCTCACCGTGCGCAAGCCGGTGGACCTGGAGCAGGTCGTGCGCACCGTGCTGGAGCAGATCGACCTGCAGTCGCGCAAGCGGCCCGTCACGCTCCACCAGGACCTGCGGCCGGTGCTGGTCGAGGGGGATCCGCTGTTCCTGGAGCGGTGCGTGTTCAACCTGCTGGAGAACGCGATCAAGCACAACGTGCGCGACGGCGAGATCTGGCTCGCGCTGCGGCGGCAGGGCGGCGACGCGGTGGTCACGGTGCGCAACACCGGGCCGGCGGTGCCGCCGTACGAGGTGGACGACCTGTTCGAGCCGTTCAGCCGGCTCCACGGCGACCGGGTGCGCTCGTTCAAGGGCGCGGGGCTGGGGCTGTCGATCGTGCGGGCCATCGTGCGCGCGCACGGCGGCCAGGTCACCGCGGCCGCCCGGCCGGAAGGCGGGCTGAGCGTCACCGTACGGCTGCCGCGCAGCCCGTCGTGAGACCCGTCCGGACGCCCGTGACATCCTTGAAGTGTGCTGTCGCCAATCGACGTGCTGCAGGAGCAGATCAGGTCCCATTTGACCGCCTTCGACCGCCGGCAGGTCCCGCCCACCGGCGGGGTGCGCAGGGCCGCCGTCACCGTGTGCGTCCTGGAGGACGCCGAGCGGGTCCCGTACACGATCCTGATCAAGCGGGCCGCCCACGGGCGCAACCCGGGTCAGTGGGCGCTGCCCGGCGGGCGCCTGGACGACGGGGAACGCCCCGTGGACGCGGCGCTGCGCGAGCTCGCCGAGGAGACGGGCGTCACCGGGGTCGAGGTGGCCGGGATGCTCGACGACTTCGTCACCGACTCCGGCTTCGTGATCACGCCGGTGGTGGCGTTCGGCGGCGTCCAGCAGCCGGTGGCCGATCCGCGCGAGGTCGCCTCGGTGCACGACGTGCCGCTGGAGTGGTTCCTGGCGCCGGGGGTGCCGCGCTGGCGCGGGAAGATGCTGCAGATGCCGCTGGGGCCGTCCATCGTGGTCCACGCGCCGACGGGGGCGATCCTGTGGCAGTTCGCCGAGGTGGCGCTGCGCGGCCGCGAGCAGCGGGTCTTCGACGTGAAGCAGCCGCGCTGGACGAGGACCTGACCGGGCGCTCCCGGTCAGGTCCAAAGCGTCCTACGCGTCCTGCGCGTCCTACGCGTCCTACGCGCGGACGAACGCGTTGACGACCATCGGCAGCGACGCGTCCAGGCCCGCCACGTTCAGCACGCCCTCGTCGCCGGGGTCGCCGATCGAGTGGCCCACGGCGGTCATCGCCGCGACGACCACGCGCGCGTCCGCCGCCACGGTGCGGCGGTAGGCGCCGAGCTCCTGCGAGGGGTGGGCGCGCCCCGCCCATGTCTCGTTGTCGGTGAACACCACGATGCCGTCCACCGCCATCCGCTGCTCGCGCGCCCAGCGGAACGGCAGCGACAGGTCGGTGCCGCCGCCGGACGGCCGCCAGGAGCCGATCTCGCGCAGGTTGGTGCGCGGGGTCACCTTCGAGGCGTGGACACTGGTGTCGACGTCGATGACGTGCACGTTCCCCTTCTCGATGCGGGCCAGCATGACCGCCATCGCGCAGCCCACCTCGTACGGCGAGCCGATCTTCGAACCGCCGACCACGACGTCGCCGCCGTGCCAGCCGCCCGACATCGACCCGGAGGAGTCGACCGCGACCAGCAGCCGCCGGCCCGTCGGCCGGACGGCGCCGAACGCCAGCTCGTACGTCTCCTCCAGCGCGTCGCGGATCGCCGGGACCGGCGCCCACGTGTGCGCGTCGGCGCGCGGGTTGGGCTGGGCGCGGCCCGAGCCGTACACGCGCAGCGCCAGGAACGCGTCCATCGGGTGGATGCGCGCCCGCAGCAGCGCGTCGCGGTCGGTGAGCCGGGCGACCGCGCGCCGGGTGGCCTCGCCCGTCAGGGTGAGCGTGCCGATCCGCGTCATGCGGGCCAGGTTGCGCAGCAGCGCGGTCATGCCGATCGTGTCGACCAGCGCGTCCCACACCTCCGGGTCCCTCAGCACGGCGTCCGGCAGGAACTCCCACGGCACCTTGCGCTCGGTCACCACCTGGATCGCCTCGCGCGCCGTGGTGACGGCCTTGGCGCTCAGGAACCGGTCCACCGACTCCAGCGTCTCGCGCGCCTGCTCGTCGGAGACGTTGCCGGCGATCCAGCCGAACAGCCGCGCCCGCTGCGGGCCGTCCGCCTTGGGGTGGGCGATGCGCAGGACGTCGCGCAGGTCGAACGTCTCACCCTGCGGCGTCCTGCGCTGGCGGGCCTTGCACACCTTGAACGCGACGTCGTCGGGGCTGCCGGTGGTGAACCAGGAGGCGAGCGCCGTGCGCAGCGAGCGGCCGGTGACCGGCGCGGTGCCGCGCGCGGTCGGCTTGCCGCCGAGGTTCTTGTAGTAGCCGAAGAAGGAGGCGAGGTGGTCGGTCGTGCGCGCCACCTTGGGCAGGGCGAGCTTGGCCGCCTGCCGGGTGGCCGCGTCGCCGCGGGCGTAGGCGGCGGCCAGCGCGAACAGCGCCGGGCGCTGCTTGGGAGCGCGCGGCGGGCGGGCGGTCGAGATGCCGGTGAGCAGCTCGACGACGCGCGGGCCGTCCTCGGCGATCGCCTCGAACAGCGCGGCGGCGTTGCCGGCGGTCAGCTGCTCCTGCGACACGTAGTAGGTGCCGCCCGTGGTGCCGAGGATCAGGAAGTCCTCGACGCGCTGCCACAGGTCCTTCTCGAAGACGAAGCCGCCCGCCGCGTTGCGCACCTGGTCGGTGCGGCCGGGCAGCGGCTGGGTCTGCGGCGTGGCCAACGCGGAAACACCGGCGAGGGGGTCACGGTTTCGCGCCATAGTTTTCACCTCGTACGTCTCGACCCGCCCGAATGGCGGATATGCAGAAAAAAATAGGGGCGGATGTGGAAATGCCGACCGGCTTTTTACGGCGCGCTGCCACTACGCGACGCGCGGGCGCACCCGCGCGGCGGGGAGTCGAACCCCGCGCCTCCGGCACCCGAAGCGATAACCGGCCTGCTTCGACCCGCCCCCGAGGCTCGGACAGGGCACGGATATGTGGACGTCCACCGGCGTTGGCGCTCTGCCGACTGAGCTACCGGAGCGTTGGCCCCGGGCAGGACTCGAACCTGCGACTCCCCATTAAAAGTGGTAACCGACGAACTTCGACCCGTGCCCTCACCGAGTCTCACTGACATTGTGGATTCAACACGGAATGCCAATGGGAGCTCAAATCATTTTCCCGATCTCATCGAGGGGCGAGCGGGACCGCGCTCACCGTGCGTGACCGGGACGAACCGGACCTCCGGGGGTCGAAGATCGCCAAGCTCAGGTCACGTGTCGCCCATGAGGGGGGCGCGATTACCCCCATGCCCGGACCGTGTGCTTAACTCGAGTTGCCGATGTGGTCTGTGTCCCCCGGGCCGCAAATTACCGCCTTCACGGAATACCGTTCGGCTGGAGCCGTGTTGTGCACCTCGCCGAGGAGGCGACCGCCACATCGGCCTTAACGACTTTTCCAGGCGTCCCGCCCACCGGCGGGGCGCCTGCTTTATGGTGGGGTGGCCGACCGGCCCGATGATCAGGAGAGCTCGTTGCTGTACGAAGTGGTCAAGTTCGCCGCCGCGCCGCTCGCGAACGCGATGTGCCGGCCGCACATCTCGGGCGCGGCGCACGTGCCCAGGAGCGGGCCCGCGATCCTGGCCGCCAACCACCTGTCGATCCTCGACTCGTTCCTGCTGCCCGCGCTGCTGCCGCGGCACGTGACCTTCACCGCCAAGAACGAGTACTTCGACGGCAACCCGGTCTCCGGCTTCTTCATGCGCCTGGGCGGCAGCCTGCCGATCGACAGGGAGAGCGCGCACGCCGCCCAGACCATGCTCGACTCCGCCGCGGACCTGCTGGAGCGCGGCGAGCTGTTCGGCATCCACCCGGAGGGCACCCGCTCCCCCGACGGCCGCCTCTACCGCGGCAAGGTCGGCGTGGCCTGGCTGACGCTCAAGACGGGCGCCCCGGTGCTGCCGGTGGCGCTCAGCGGCACCGAGAGGGTGCTGCCGGTCGGCTCGAAGGTGCCCAGGCCCGCGCGGATCGGCATCGCCATCGGCGAGCCCATGCGGTTCGAGGGCGATCACACCAAGGCCCGCGACCGGCGGCGGGTGACCGACGAGATCATGGCGGCCATCCAGAAGCTGTCCGGGCAGGAATACGTGCCGACCTACGCCGCCAGCTTCAAGGCGGCCAACGGCGTGTCATGACAATGTCGTCGAGGATCAGGGGGATCTAGCGTGGCGCGTGGTCGTACCATCGCGATCGTGTCCGGCGCCACCGTGCTCGCGGTGGGGGCCGCGGCCGGTGGCGCGTACTACCTGCTGCACACCAGAGGGACGCCCGCCGAGACGGCGCAGCGCTTCTCCGCCGCATGGCAGGCCGGCAACTGGGCCGCCATGGGGGCGGAGCTCGCCAAACCACAGCAGCTCAACGCGTACGACCAGCAACGCAGCGCACTCGCCGTCGAGTCCACGGACATCAAGCTCGGCAAGATCACCGAGACCGGCGACAACCGGGCCAGCGCCCCCTACACCGCGACCCTGAACCTCAAGAACATCGGCAAGTGGTCCTATCAGGGCCAGATCGACCTCATGGTGGCCGACCGCACCTGGAAGGTCGACTGGAAGCCCGCCACGCTGTACCCGTCGATGACCGCCGGGGCCGAGTTCAAGCTCAAGACGCGCTGGCCCGACCGCGCCGAGATCACCGACGCCCAGGGAGACCGGATCGACACGGGCGCGGTCGGCGGGTCGGTGCAGCAGCTCGTCGGCTACCTCGACAAGGCCGGTAAGAAGGACGTGGCCAAGCTGGGCTCCTCCTACAAGGTCGGCCAGGCGATCGGGCGCGGCGGGCTGCAGGAGACGTTCCAGAAGCGGCTGGCGGGCACGCCCGCCACCGAGATCCAGCTCGGCGACAAGACGCTGGAGACCATCGAGGGCAGCGACGGCGAGCCCGTCCAGACCACGCTCGACCCGCGCGCGCAGGCCGCGGCGGTGGGCGCGGTCAAGGACATGAAGAAGCCCACGTCGATGGTGGCGATCAAGCCGTCCACGGGCGAGATCCTGGCCGTGGTCAACAACCAGGGCGGCTTCAACCGCGCGCTGGACGGCCGCTACCCGCCCGGCTCGACGTTCAAGGCGATCACGGCGATCGGCCTGCTGGCGGCCGGGATGTCGCCGTCGGACACGGTGACGTGCCCGATGTACGCGACCATCGGCGGGCTGAAGGTCCGCAACTCCGACAAGGAGGCGTTCGGGTCGCTGTCGTTCCTCGACTCGTTCGCCCACTCGTGCAACACGACGTTCGCGCCGCTGGCCGAGCAGAAGCTGGGCGCCGACAAGCTGCTGAAGACGGCCGAGGACGTCGGCTTCAACCAGCCCCTGAACATCGGGGTCCCGGCCACCAAGGCCAGCTTCCCCCGGGCCCAGTCCGACGCCGAGCTGGCCGCTGAGTCGTTCGGGCAGGCCAGGATCACGGCCAGCCCGCTGACGATGGCCTCGGTGGCCGCCGCCATCGCGGACGGCACGTGGCGGCCGCCGACGCTGGTGCCCTCGCTGAAGCAGAAGGCCACCGAGCGCCCGCTGCCCGACGGGGTCAAGGAGCCGCTGCAGTCGATGATGGCGGCCGTGGTGTCCAAGGGCACGGCCAAGGCGGCCGGCCTGCCCGCCGGCACGCACGGCAAGACCGGCACGGCCGAGTTCGGCACCGGCGACGACCTGGACACCCACGCCTGGTTCATGGGTTTCAAGGAGGACGTGGCGTTCGCGGTGGTCGTGGAGGGCGGCGGCGCGGGCGGCAAGGTCGCGGCGCCGGTGGCGGCGTCGTTCCTCAAGGGGCTCTGACGGCCGCGACCAGGTGAACCGGCCTCCGACCTGGGCAGAACTCGGTTGTGCTGGGGATCGGTGGCAAGGAGTACGCGGCGCGGCAGGCGGCCATGGGGCGGCTGGCCGCGCGGGCGGGGTTCCGCGGGGTGGTGGCCTGGTCGAGAGGCGGTTCGGCGCAGGACCATTACGCCGACGTCTACTACCTGACGGGCTTCTACCAGCACCAGCCGTTCGTCCCCGACTTCCCCGGCCACTGGCGGGCGCGGGGCCACGCGGCCGTGGTCCTGCCCGTGGACGACCCTCCTCTGAGCGAGCACAACGCCGTCCTGCTGACCAACTCCGGGGACCTCCAGGAGCCCCGGCCGGCGGCGCGGGTCCATGTGACGCCCGATCTCGTGGACGCCCTGGCCGAGCAGATCAGGGAGTCGATCCGGCCGGGCCGGGTCGCGTTGATCGGCTACGAGGCGATGGCCGCGCCGTGGTGGTGCCGGCTGCGCTCGGTGCTGCCGGGGCACGAGTTGGTGTGCGCCGACGACATGGCCTGGGAGGCGCGCCGGATCAAGAGCCCCGCCGAGCTTGACCTGCTGCGCGCCTCGGGGGCGCTCGGGGTGCGCGCGGTGTCCGCCGCCCGGGAGGCCGCGGTACCGGGCGCCACCGAGGCCGACGTGGCGGCGGCCGCGATCGCCGAGATCGTCCGGGCGGGCGGCGCCTACTCCGGCATGGGCATCTCCTCCGGCGCCGAGTCCTACACCTTCGCCGCCTCCGGCCCGACGCCCTACTCCGCCGACCGGCGGCTGGCCGAGGGCGACCTGATCAGGATCGACCTGTACGGCTCCGTGCGCGGCTACCTGTTCGACCTGGCCCGTACGTGGGTCGTCGGCGGCGAGCCGACCACGGAGCAGCGGCGGCTGCTGGAGGCGGTGCGGGAGAGCGTCCTGGCCGGGATCGAGCTGCTGCGGCCCGGCCGGCGCTTCGGCGAGGTGGCGCGGCGGTGCCGGCAGGTGTTCGAACGGTCGGCGTTCGCCGTTCACCACGGGCTGCCCTGGTCGGAGACGGACGGCCTCTGGGGCCACGGGCTCGGCCTGTCGCTGGAGCCGCCGTGGATCACCGAGGGCGGGCCGGACGCAGACGGCCTGATCGAGGCCGGTATGTGCCTGGCGCTGGAGCGCAGGATCGCGATGCATTCCGTGGGGGGCGCCAGCCATGAGGAGGACGTCATCGTCACCGACTCCGGCCCCGAAGTCATCACCCGCGACCCTTGAGACTTGTTATCCAGCTGTGTAAATTTACTCGTATGGATAATAACGTGTGGGCTCCCGTCCGGGCCCTCTTCGTGGCCGTGCTCGTCATCTCCGTCGCGACCCTCGGCGTGGCGGCCCTCATCGGCGGCAACTGGGTGGTGTGGCTCCGCGGCGCCGCCGTGGCCGTGGCCGCCGCCTGGCTCGTCGCCCTGGCGGGACAGGCCTCCCGGGGAAAGAGATCGGCCTACGTACGCATCCGCTTCGTCACCATCGCCGCCCCCATCGGGATCGTGCTCATCCTCGTCGCCCCGGACAGCGGCTATCCCGGCTGGATGAAGGCGGAGCAGGCCGTGGTCGGCGTGCTGGTCGCCGCCGTGGCCCTCCTCGTCAACCGTCGTGCCGTACGGCAGGCGTTCCCGAAGCGTGGCAAGCTGGGCTGAATGCAGAGCTCTGCCCCCCGCCGGGCGGCCACCGAGGCCCGCAAAGCACAGATCGCCTCCGCCACGATCGCCGTGCTGGCGCGGCGCGGCTACGCGGAGACCACGTTCGAGGCCATCTGCGAGCAGGCGGGGCTCAGCAGCAAGCGGCTGATCTCCTACCACTTCTCCAGCAAGGACCAGCTGTTCGAGGCCGTCGTCCGCCAGGTCGTCGAGGACGCGGCCGCCTTCATGCGCCCGGCGCTCGACGCCGCCTCCGGGGCGCGCTCCCAGCTCGAGGCGTTCATCAGGGCGAACATCGCCTTCATCGCCGCCCATCCCGAGCACGTGCGGGCGGTGCAGCAGATCGCGTTCAACCAGGTGCCCGTGGGCGGCGAGGAGCAGGACGCCGCGGTCGCCAGGCTGGCGGCGCTGTTCGCGGAGGGGCAGCGGGCGGGGGTGTTCCGAGAGTTCGACGGGGTGTTGATGGGTACGACTCTGCGCGCGTCCATCGACGGGGTGGCCGACCGCCTCGTCAAGGGCCTCGACCCGGATCGGTGCGCGGACGAACTGGTCGAGATCTTCGACCGCGCGACACGCGCCTGACCTCGCGGGTCACCGCGAAGCGGAGGTGCACTCACGCCCGGCCTCGCGGCTCGACGGGCCATGACCACGGAATGGTCGATACCGTAGATTCGTCCTCGGGTGGCGTGGCCGGTCGGCTCGGCTCGGCTCGGCGTTGGCCGGACCGGGGCCGGCACCCGGTCCGTGGGCCGCACGTCGAGCTGGGACAGCGCCCAGCGGTGGTGTTGGCGATTGGAGGCGCGGTGAGCCATGACCCATCCGGCCAGACCGTGCGGTCGGCCGAACTGACGTACGACCTGGGTTATCACGGGTTGCTTGAGCGTCTTCGATCTCACGGACGCCAGTCAACGGCTTCCGGTGCCCTTGAAGCCGAGCCGGACGAGCTGTTGACGATCGGCGAGCTGGCCAGGACGACCGGTGTGGCCACCTCGGCGTTGCGCTACTGGGAAGAGCTCGGCCTGCTCCCCGCCCCGACCCGGGTCTCGGGCCAACGGCGCTACCCCACCTCGGCGTTGGCGATCGTCGGCCTGATCCTGTCGTTGCAGGACGCGGGTTTCTCGCTGCGCGAGCTGAAGGTGCTCATCACCTCTCGTTACGAAGACGTCGACGCCTGGCGCGAGCTCCATGAGCGCAAGCTCGCCGAGCTCGACGAACGGATCGCCCAGGCGCAGGCCGCGCGCACCGCCATCGCCCACGGCCTGGCCTGCGGGCACCCGGAGGGCATCTTCCACTGCCCCACCTTCGCCCGCGTCATCGCCGCCCGCCTCGCTGGATCCCCCCTCCACGAGGCCCACTCCCACTGACCACCCACCCCACGGGCACCCCACCACCGGCCACCCACCCCACGGGCGCCTCATCACAACATCGACCCCACCGACCACCCACCTCACGGGCGCCCCCACTACAACACCACCCCACCCCACCGACCACCCACCTCACGGGATCCCTCTCCACGACACCCACCCCACCGATCACCTCAGCCGGAGGCTTCGGCGGGCGCGCTCCAGGTCGTCTCTGGCGGCCTTGGTCAGCGTCTGCTCGGGACCCATGACGGACTCGAACCGGTTCACGACCCATTCGTACTCGGCGAGCGCGTCCGCGATCCGTCCCGTTGCCTCGTACGCCGTGGCCAGGCCGTGCCGGGTGATCAGCGTGTCGGGATGGTCGGCGCCCAGCAGCCGCGCCTGTTGCCCGGCGACGTGCTCGTACAGCTGGACGGCCTCATCGGCCCTGTCCGCCGCCTTGTAGGCGCGCGCGAGCTGTCCTTTGACGACCCAGGTATCGGGATAGTCGTGATCGAAGAGCCGCTCGTGATCGGCTATCAGCCGCTGGAACAGCTCGATGCCGCGCTCGGGCCGGCCGCCCTCGACGTTGGTGTACGCCTGGAAATAGCGCGCCGCGAGCAGGGTGGGATGGCCGGGTTCGAGTGCCCGCTCCTGGTCGGCCACCACCTGCTCGATCATCGGCACCGCCTCCGGCGCCCTGCCTCCCATCGTGTACGAGAAGGCGACCGACGCGCGTGACCACAACGTATCCGGATGATCGTCACCGAGGACGCGGGAGCGATCGGCCGCGACACGCTGGTAGAGGGCGGCGGCCTTCATCGCCTGACCGGCGTACTCGAAGGCGTGCGCCAGCGTGTGCAGGGCCGCGAGGGTGTCCGGGTGCTCAGCGCCCAGGAGCCTCTCGCGCCCCCTGACGACGGCTTCGGCGACCGGGACGGCCCGGAGCCCGTCGTTGAGATAGACCAGATGGGAGGCCACGACGTGGCGGACCCGCAGCACGAGCTCGGCCGCCGCGCGCAGGTGCGCGAACTCGTCGTCGGGGATCTGCTCGACGGCCTCCCACAAGGCCGCCGCGTGCTCGGACACCGCCATGATCGTGGGGAACTTCCGCCAGGTGTCCTGGTCGGAGACGTCCTCGACCGCCACGCACAGCCGTTGCCCGGCTGTCTCGATCAGCTCGGCCAGGGTGCGGTCGCGTCCGGCCTGATCGCGTACCGCGCGCCGGACGAGGCGGTGGACGAACGCGGTCGTGTCGCTCCGGCTGAAGGTGACCAGCGATCGGGCGCCCAGCTCGGCCAGAGCCGGTTCCGCCTGCGGGCCGAGCAGCTCGAACCCGACGCCGGAGGTCGACAGCACGGACAACTCTCCGAGCAGGCGCGCGGCCGCCGGGCCGGTCTGCCCGACCGACATCATGATCGCCTGTGCGACTCCGGTGGGGTACGGCTCCCCGCGAGGCCGCGCGAGAAGCACCTCGATGGGGGTGGCGTGCAGCCGCCCCAGATAGGACTCGCACGACAGGCGCGGCGGGCCGACCAGGGCGGCTGCGGCGATGCCCAGGGCCAGCGGCAGGCGGTCCAGTTCCTCGGCAAGCAACCGGAAGCCGCCGTCGTCCGCGCCCACCCGCGCGCGGAGGTACTTCACCGCCTCGGCCTCCGTGAACTGCTCCACCGCAACCATCGTGGCGAGCCGTTCGAACGAATGATCATTGGTGGTGATCAGCACGCGAGCCCGGCCGTGCGACGGGAGCAGCGGCGCGAGCAGATCGGGGTCCGTCCCGTTGTCGAACACGACCAGATACGGCTCGCGCCGCTCCTGAAGCCAGGCTCTGACCTTGCGGGCCACGGTCGCCGGGTCGTCCGCGTCGCTGCGTAACCCGGCTTCGGTGGCCAGCTGATCCACGGAACCGTGAAGCTGGTCGACGGTCTCGGCGTGCAGCCACGCCACCGGGATGCCGCGTTCGATGCAGCGCCGGGCATAGGCGGCCGCCAGGTGGGTCTTGCCCACGCCGCGTCCCCCGACCAGCGCGCACACCGCCGCCGTGCGGCGGGCGGCGAACAGCTTGTCGATGCGTTCGCTCAGATCCGAACGCGGCTGGAAGGCCTTCGGCTCGCGCGGCACGTCACCGACCGTACGCGGGTCCCGCTTCGAACCGGGCGGCGGGCCGGCGCCCGGTTCCGCCTGCCCGGCCCAGATGGCGAGCGGCGTTCCGGGGAGCAGGACGACCAGACCGACGACGATGCTCGTGCTGTCCAGTCCGAGCCCGTTCGCCACACAGATCCACCAGGCGAGAACCCCGGCCGTCGACGGCAGCGTCGCCGCGATCACGACCTTGAGCCAGCGCGGCATCTCAGCCCTTTCTGCGCGAGAACGGTTCTGTGATGAATCGGAAGGCCGTACTCGACGAGTGTCACACGCCGCCATCACCTTGTCGCGGGCCGATCACGGGAGGGCTCGCCGCAGGCGCCGGAAGCCACGAGGTCCCAGATCCCCCTCGGGCGAGACCCGGACCGACGAAGCCGTCCCCGAACTCGCGGCGCCCCTCACCTCGAACACGGTCGCCATCGAGGACGCAGCCGAGCTTGATCTCGTGGGCCAACGTACAAAGAGCCGACCAGGCAACCCCCGGCGCGCCGACCTCACCCCCGTCCCCGACCCCACAACCCGCGACACCGCCAACCTCACTCCCGCCGCCAACCCGACGACCCCGGCACCGCCAACCTCGCTTCCGCCGCCAACCCGACGACCCCCGGCACCGCCAGCCTCACTCCCGTCGCCAACCCGCAACTCCCTGCGCAGACGACCTCGCCCCCGCTGCCAGCCAGGCGACCCTCGGCGCCGCCAACCTCACCAACTGCCAGACCGGCAACCCTCGACGCCGCCAACCTCGCTTCCGCCCCAACCCGACAACCCCCGGCACCGCCGACCCCACTTCCGTCCCGACAACCCCCGGCACCGCCGACCCCACTTCCGTCCCGACAACCCCCCGGCACCGCCGACCCCACTTCCGTCCCCAACCCCGCCCCCCGCACCACCAACCTCATTCCACCGCCAGACCCGCAACCCTCAACCACCTCAACGCAACCCCACAACCACCGCTATCGCCAATCTCGCCCCCTGCCGACGGCCAGCAGGACCCGTCTGCGGGCCGTGGGACGGGACGCGCCCGTGCCCGGGGGCACCTGCGACCCGGATACCCCGGCCGGTCCGGTCTCCCGCAACTCCGGCGCCGCCGAGCCCCACCGCCGCACCCAGCCCCACAACTCCTGGTGCGGCTGGCCTCGCTCCCGTCTGTCCACAACCGGGAGCGATCGCGCTTGCCCGCCAAACAGAGCCGGGTTGCATACGTTGTGTCCATTGCATGCAATGCATGCCGTCCGCTAACCTGATCCGCATGCAGACCGATGTGGCGCGGAGGCGGCTGAGGGAGTTGATCCTCGACGGCACGTACCCGCCCGGTGCGCGGTTGACCGAGGTGGAGATCGCGGCTGCCCTGGACATGAGCCGCACCCCCGTCCGCGAGGCGCTCCGCGCGCTGACCGCCGACGGGCTCGTGCAGCCCTCCGGGCGCGGCGTGGTGGTCGTGGCGTTGGAGCAGGGCGACCTGAACGAGGCGTACCAGGTGCGGGCGGCGCTGGAGGCGCTCACCGCCGAGCTGGCCGCGATCCGTCAGCGCGAGGGCCGCATCGCCCCCGCCGACCTCGCCGCGCTCCGTGAGATCGCGATCGAAACCGCCACCGCCACCGCCGAGGGGCGGTTGGCCGAGGCCGTACGGCTCAACCGCCGCTTCCACCGGGTGATCGCCGAGCTGGCGGGCAACTCGATGGCGTTGCACGCGCTGGAACGCATCTGGGATCAGATCCAGGTGTCCACGTTGCGCTCGCTGGCGCCACCGTCGCGACCCGCGTACGTGTCGGGCCAGCACGAGGAGCTCGTCGCCGCGATCGTCCTGGGCCGCCCGGAGGAGGCCGCCAGGGTCGCCCGCGCACACGTACTCGACACCCGTAACATCACCCACAGCGAGGAGGACGAAGCATGACCCGCGAGCACACGTACCCGGTCGTGGTGACCTGGACCGGCGACAAGGGCACCGGCACCAGCGGCTACCGTGACTACGGCCGCGAGCACGAGCTGACCGCCGAGGGCCCGCCCGCCATCGCGGCCAGCTCCGACCCGGCCTTCCGCGGCGACCCGACGCGCTGGAACCCGGAGCAGCTCCTGGTCGGCTCGCTGTCCCAGTGCCACATGCTGTCGTACCTGCACAAGTGCGCCACGGCGGGCATCATCGTCACCGAGTACGTCGACAACGCGGTCGGGACCATGGCCGAGACCGCGGACGGCGGCCACTTCACCGAGGTGGTGCTGCATCCCTCGGTCACTGTGACGTCGCCCGAGATGGCCGATGCCGCCGGCAAGCTGCACGAAGACGCGCACAAGTCATGCTTCATCGCCAGTTCCGTGAACTTCCCGGTACGCGTCGAGCCGACCATCCGCGCCGTGTAGCCGCAGGTTCGTCCCGGGTGGGCAGGCGCCTGCCCCGTACGGCCGATGCTTGAAATCGGTTGGATGTCGCCCTTCGCGCCCGGCAGGCTTGGAGCATGAACGATCTCCCCGGGTTCGAGCCCGACGCGCGCCTGCTGATCGTGAACAGCGACGACTTCGGAATGCACCGGGCGATCAACGACGCGGTCGTGCGCTCGATCGAGGAGGGGATCTCGGGCTCGTGCAGCCTGATGACGCCCTGCCCGGGGGCGGAGCACGCCATGCGGCTGCTGCGCGAACGGCCGGAGATCCCGTTCGGGATCCATCTGACGTTGGTGTGCGACACGCCTCGCCGCAGGTGGGGGCCGCTGACGCCCAAGGAGGAGGTGCCGTCGCTGCTCGATGCGGCGGGTGAGCTGTTCACGCCCGATCGCATACCGGAGCTGCTCGCCCGGGCTCGCCTCGACGAGGTGGAGCGCGAGTTCCGCACGCAGATCGCCGCCGTGACCGATGCCGGGCTGGCGCCCACCCACCTGGACTGGCACTGCCTGGCCGATGGCGGGCGCGCCGACGTTTTCGACCTGACGGTGGCGCTGGGCCAGGAATACGGCCTGGCGGTGCGGGCCTGGCTCGACCCGGCCCGCCAGAAGGTACGGGCGCGCGGGCTGCCGGCGGTCGACCACGACTTCCTGGACAGCTTCCGGCTCGAACTCGACGGCAAGGCGGCCACGTACGCCAGGCTGCTGCGCGAGGTGCCGGTCGGGCTGAGCGAATGGGCCGTACATCCGGGACTCGGGGACGAGGACGCGCAGGCGATCGAGCCCGACGGGTGGCGCGTGCGGCGGACCGACTACGAGTTCCTCACCTCCCCCGAGGCCCGCGAGATCCTGCGGAGCGAGGGGATCGTCGTGCTCGACTACCGGGTCCTGCGGGAGATCTGGGTGAAATGACGCTGCTGATCTCCCAGGCCGAAGTCGAAGGCGTGCCGCAGCGCCGATCGTCCGGCTACTGCGACCGATCCCTGCTCCGTTCTCCAGCACGTGGGGGCGGCAGCCGGATGACCAGCTTCTTGTCGCGGGAAAGCCGGTGCGCCACCTCATTGAGCCGGGCGCAGACGTCCTTGATGTTCTGGTGGGCCTTGTCGCGCTCGGCGATGATCGCGGCGAGCAGCAGCGCGGTCAGCGCAGCGGAGCCGTTGAAGGCCTGGAGGGCGACCATGTTGAGGAGGAGGTCGTGCTGGGCGAACGGGCCGGAGTGGCGCGCGGCGGAGACGATCGCCACCGTCGACGTGATCAGCGCGCACGCCGCGGCCCCGAGGAGTTGGAAGCGCAGCGCTGACCAGATCAGGAAGGGGAACACGAGGAAGAGCAGGTTGATGGGGCCCGCGGTCGCCACGAACGTGACGAGGAAGGTGCCCAGCAGCAGCGCCGCCCCTTCGACCCAGCGCAGCGGGTGGGCGTCCCGCGGAATCTGGGTCGTGCGGCTCGCGAGCAGGAACGGCGTGACCACGAGCACGCCCATCGCGTCGCCCGTCCACCACACCGACCACGCGGGCCAGAACTCGCTGGGCCTCAGCCCGCCGGCGAGCAACAGCGAGCCGGCGCCCACGGTCGCGCTGACCAGCATCCCGGCGAAGGCACCGAGGAACACCAGGGCGAGCGCGTCACGCAGCCGGTCCAGGTCGATACGGAAGCCCACGCGTTCGAGCAGGAGATAGGCGCAGACCGGCGCGAGCGTGTTCCCTGCGGAGATGCCCAGGACGGCGGCCATCGTCGGCCCGATCGACACGTTGGTCAGGAAGGCGCCGAGGGTGATGCCCGGCCAGATCCGGGGGCCGAAGATGAGCAGGGCGGCCAGCCCGATTCCCGTCGAGGGCCACAGCGGCGTCACCTGCCCTCGTACCAGCTGTAGTCGCAGCCCCAGCTTGGCGGCCACGAAATAGACGATCGCGACGGCGAGGATCTTCACGGCCGTCATGGCATGATCCCGTAGCCCATAGTGGACGGCGACAGCCCTCATAGGAACACCTCCGGCCTCGCCGAATCGGTGCCCGGTCTACACCGCGGCAACAGTCGTCTCTGCCTGTTCAGGCTCGAGTTCCGGCCTTTGGCGCGGCATGACCGGCCTTGTCTCAAAGCTAGTCATAGTCCGCCAGATGGGACTCAACTCCCGGTAATCGACATATACGTCAAAAGCGATATAGCCATAGAAAAGGGAAAGGATGCCCCGTCGCGGCTATGCGGACGCGTGGCTTGGCGCCGGATTCGGTACGGCGGTGGGGTGGCGCAGACGTGCCGATGTTCGCTGATGGTGTGCTTTCAGTGCTTGCCGAGGAAGTCGGTGATGAGCTGCAACCACTCGTCGGTTCGCTCCAGCATCGGCAGGTGGCCGCCGGCGATTTCGGCGAGTTGGGCGCCGGGGATGGTCTCGGCGAGCCGGCGGTGCAGGGCGGTGGAGGTGACCCAGTCGTCGGTGGTCGAGATGACCAAGGTGGGGACCCTGATGCCGGCCAGGTCGTCTCGGACGTCGACCCGGCCGGCCAGGTCGGCTTGCTCGGAGGAGCCGTCGGCTGCGGTGGCGGCGGCGAAGCCGAGGGTCTCCTGCAGTTGCTCGGACGACATCGACTCCAGCACCTGGGTGCCGAGGGCCATCATGAGCAGGAATTCGGCGAGCATCTCGCGGTCGCCGCACGCGGCGATCCTTCTCCAGACCGAGGAGGCAAGAGCGAGCCGGTTGTCGCGGTACGGGAAGCCGGCGGTCAGGACGAGCGCTGTGACGCGCTCGGGGTGGCGGGCGGCAGCGCGGATGGCGACCGGGCCGCCGAGGGAGAACCCGGACAGAGCGAACCGGTCGAGGCCCTCCGCATCGCCGGCGGCGACGAGTTGGTCGGCAAGGTCGTCGACGGACAGCGGGGAGGTGGAGCGGGGTCAGCCATCCTTCAGATGCGCCGGTCGGTGAGGATCTTGGTGCTGATGGGGCGGACGGCGGCGTGCTGGTGCCGGGCGCGTGGCTGCCCCGGACCTCGAAGGGTGCGGGCTCCATCGGTTTCCGCTGCTCGTGGCCGGTCGGTGGAGCGCGTCGGGGCCGCGGCCCCGTCGAGTTCGGGTGGGGTGGTGGCCAGAGGTCAGGGCAGGAGGACGATCTTGCCCCGGTTGCGGCGGGCTTCGATGTCGACGTGGGCCTGGGCGGCTTCGCGGAGCGGGTAGGCCCGCCGGACGGGGAGATCGAACGCGGCGGTGGCGATCAGGTCGGCCAGCCGCGGCAGTGCCTCGGGGAAGCGGTCCTCGGGGCTCATGCCGGTGAACCGCACGCCGTGCCGGGCGAAGGACGGGTCCGCGATGGTGATGACCTTGCCCGCATCGCCGACCAGGGTGACGGATTCGGCGAGCACGCCCGCGCCGCAGGCATCGAAGACAAAGTCCACGCCGCTCGGGGCCGCGCCCCTGACCCGCTCGGCCCAGCCCTCGCCGTAGCGCACGGTGGTCGCGCCGAGGCGATCGACCCGCTCGATGTCCTGCTCGGCGACTGTGCCGAGCACGGCGATGCCGCGGGCGGCGGCCAGTTGCACCGCGATGGTGCCGACGCTGCCGCTCGCGCCGTGGATCAGCAAGGTCTGGCCCTTGTCGATCCCCAGGTGCTCCAAGGCCCGGTAGGCGGCCTCGCCGACCGTGATCATGCCGGCCGCGGTCTCGTACGACAGCTGCTCCGGCTTGGCGAACGGCCGGTCCAGCAGCGCGTACTCGCTGTAGCCGCCCACCGAAGCGACGCCGAAGACCTCGTCGCCGACCGCGAAGCTCGCGCCCTCGCCGACCTTGTCGACCACGCCTGCCACGTCCCACCCAGGCAGGTGCGGGAACTCGACGGGGAAGGCGTCCTGCATGATCCCGGCGCGGATCCGCGCGTCGATCGGGTTGACGGCGGCCGCCCGTACCCGGATACGGATCTGACCCGGAGCCGGCTCCGGCGCCGGAACCTCCGACAGGGTGAGGACCTCCGGCCCGCCGTACTCGGAGAAGGTGATCGCAGTGGACATCAGGCACTTCCTGAGGAGAGGGAACCGCACACGCAAGAATCATCCAGTGCGTGTGATTACCCTCTCTATTTATCACACACGACGTATGATTTGAGCTGTGATGTCAATCACACACGGCGTGTGATTGACTGTTAGGGTGGTGGCATGGAGCAGCCGGTCCACCGCCGTCAGCCGACCCCGAGCAACCCGCGCGTGCAGCGCACCCGCAACCATGTGCTGACCATCGCGCGAGAACTGCTACCTGAGGTCGGACCGGCCGGGTTGACCTATGCCCTGCTGGCCGAGCGGGCGGACGTCACCCGCCAGACCCTCTACCGGCACTGGCCGAACCGAGCCGCGCTGCTCTTCGATCTCATCCTCGAAGGCCCCGACCTCGGCACCTACCCCGAACCGGGCAGCGACGTGCGCGCCGTGGCCACCGCCTGGCTGAAGAGCCTGCGCGCCGGCGTCAACGTCCCGGCCATGCGCACCGCCGTGCTGGCCGTCACCGCCCAGGCCGACCACGACCCCGACAGCGCCCAGGCACTCGTCCGCATCGGCGAAGACCGCCACGCCGCCTTGAACAAGCTGCTGGAGCCTTCGGGCGTACGGATCAGCGACGACGAATACACCCTGCTGTACGGGCCCGTCCTCGCCAGGCTCCTCCTCGACCGCGGCCAGGTCACCGACGCCTTCATCGACGCCGTCGTGGCCCAGTGGCTCACCACCCTGAACCCGATCGAGACCTGACCGCCGCAGGTCAACCGTTCGCGCCGTCCTCGTGCAGGGGCGCGACGGGCACCCTGGTCACTTGGAGCTGGAACGGCCCCGGTCCGCATGGATGGACCGGGGCCGTTCGTCGTCACCGGGCTTGACCTGCCTCTCCTTGGGAGGCCGCGGGTCACAGGCTGCGGGCGGTGATGTCGCCGTTGGAGGTGGTGGCGTGGATGTCGAGTTCGGCGGCGCCGTCGTTCTTGAGGGCGTTGGTGATACGGCCGTAGGTGGTGCCCGCGTCCAGCGCGGCCGAGACCCCGGCGGCGGCGGCGATCGCGATGTCGCCGGACTGGGTGCGGAGCACGACCTTGCCACCGCTGGCCTCGGCGATGCGAATGTCACCCCGTGCGGTGCTGATCTCCGCAGGACCGGCCAGCCGGCCGACCTCGACGTCGCCGTCGGTCGCGGTCAGGCGCAGGCTCGCGGTCTCCTCGAGCGTGATCTGGCGGTACGCGCCGTCGAAGGCG
>NZ_JBSFTC010000189.1:0-22193 GCF_053590415.1 Nonomuraea sp. NPDC003201 | reverse complement strand
GCCGCGCCCGCCGCCGACCAGGGCTTTCCCGAGGTCGCCGTCGTGGGGTCGGCGACCGGGATCTGCGGCGTGGCGTCGGCGACCGGAGGAGCCGGGGAAGGACCGGTCTCCACCAGTGTGCGTGCCTGCACGGGGAAGCCGTCCGCCCGCCAGAGAGGCCCCTCGCCGGGCAACGGCTGCGCCAACGCCAGCCGGTTGGGAAGTGTGCCGGGCAGTGTGGTGATCGGCAGGCGGCGCAGCAGCGCCGCCGCCGACATGGTCCTGGGCGCGGCCCGGCAGGTCGCGCAGGACTGGATGTGACGGCCGATCCTGGCCCTGGCCCGCCGGCCGGGCGCCGCGACCCACGCCGACACGCGTGCCGTCAGGTCGGGGCATCCGTCGCGCCCCCGCGCGGCGATGATCGCGGCGAACCACTCCTCCAGGGACTCCGCCGCCCGGCTGACGACGGTCCGCACCTCGTCCTGGCGCAGCTCGAAGATCACCGAGATCTCCGCGTCGGCCAGGCCGTGGCGCAGGGACAGGTCGAGCAGCTCCCGCTGCGGGCGCTCCAGGGAGAGCAGCGCCTCGGGCAGCAGCTCCGACATCCGGCCGGGCCGCGACCACGAGCCGATGCTCGCGGGCTTGGCGACGAACGCCCGGTGCGCGCGGGCCACCGCGTACAACCAGGGCCGCCGCAGGGCCGGATCGACCACGCGATCCGCGTACAGGTGCGCCGTCAGCATCGCACCGGCCACCGCCTGCTCGGCGTCGCCCGCGGCGAGCTCCGTGCGGCAGTAGTCGTAGAGGCGGGCTCCGTGCTTGTCGCACAGGTCGCGAATGGCCTGGCGAGCGTCGTCAGACAGGGTTCGCCACATCCGGCGTCACACCTCCTCCAGTCAGTACGCGGAACGGGGGGTCGTCACCTCTTCCCTGGCACGGTGTCCAGTAATGAGGCCTGTGCCAGGTAGGCACGTGTCGCGTCAGGGTCTCCGGCGATGGCGCGCAGCCCGGCCATGGCGGCCGCCAGCCTGGCGCTGTCACGTTCCCGCACGCCCGCGAGCCGGGTCTCGCGAGGCGGGATCACCCGCTGCAGCAGCACCGAGCGCCGCCGCCAGGCCCACGCCTCCAGCGCCGCCGGCGGGGCGAAGCCGCCGATCACGGCCGCGATCACCTGGCCCACCTCGGCCGCGTCGTGGATGCCGGCGTTCATGTTGAGCCCGCCGACCGTGGAGGTCAGGTGCGCGGCGTCGCCGACGAACAGCACCCGGCCGCACCGGTACGAGGTCAGCACGCCCCTGGACAGCCCGAACCGGTCGGCGCCCGTCACGTGGATCGGCCCGCTCGCCCCCGGCAGGGCCCGGCGGACCAGCAGGGACAGGTTCGGAGGCGACAGCGGCTCGTGCGTGTCGCAGGGGATCTTGAAGATGATCCGCCAGTGGTCCGGCAGCCCGAGCAGCGTGCACGACTGCTGCACGTCCCGCACGTACGTCAGCGGCGCCAGGCTCGGCAGCAGCCGGTCCAGCGGCGAGTCGGTGAACACCCGCAACGCCTGCGTCGGGTAGGCGGACCTGGGGAACGGCAGTCCCAGGGAGCCCCTGACCGTGCTGTGCGCGCCGTCGGCGGCGATCATGTACCGGGCCCGCGTCCAGGTGTGGCCGACGCGGACCCGGATCCCTGTGCCGCCTTCGGCCACGCCGTCCACGTGGGTGCCGAACCGCACGTCCACGTCCGGGTAGACGCTGAGGGCCGCCAGCAGCAGCGGGGTGAGCGCGGCCTGGTCGGCGTGGATCCTGAACGGATGCCTGGTCAGGCCGTTGAGCCGGTTCATGCCCATCTCGGCCAGCACGATGCCGGACCGGTCGCGCCACTGCACCCGGTCGACGACGCGGCCCTTGGCGACGAGCTGGGACGCCACGCCCAGGTCGTCGAGCAGGTCGAGCGTGGCCGGGTGGAACGTGCAGGCCCTGGTCTGCTTGCTGAGCTCGCTCTCGCGCTCCAGCACGGTGACCGGGATCCCGGCCTTGGCCAGCGAGAGCGCCGCGGTCAGCCCAGCGGGTCCCGCTCCCACCACGATGACGCCGTTCATGCCGCGCCTCCCATGTACCGCCGGTGCGGCACGCGGCCGAGCGTCACCTGCTGCCCGATGGTCCTGGACAGCGCCCACCAGGCCGTGCAGAGGTTGGAGGTCAGCAGGATCCGGTCGTTGCCGGCGCTGAGGGGGCCGAGCACGGGCAGCGTGGCCATGCCGGTGCCGGTGAACAGCAGCACCGCGTCCGCCGGCAGCTCGGCCAGTTCGACCTGGCTGATCAGCTCGGAGGGGGTGACCGCGTACGAGGAGTAGCCGTTCTTCGCGCGTACCTGGATGACCTGGGTGACGTTCAGGCCGGCCGTCTTCCAGAACCGCTCGGCCAGCTCGGTCAGCCACGGCTGGTACGGGGAGACCAGCACGATGTCGCTCACCTCGGCGTGTTCCATCGCCTCGCGCGTGGCCTGCGTGGCCGAGGCGAAGGGCACCCCGGTCGCGGCCGACAGCTCGGCGCACTGGTCGCGGTCCTCATCGGGACCGAGGAGGTAGCGGGGCTCGCTGCAGGCCATGACCATCGCGCTCAGCGGCAGGGCGTCGAACGCGTAGACCATGGAGGGCAGGGCCTCGTTGTAGCTTTCCAGCCGTTCGGCCAGAGACTGCCCGGGCCGTACCGGGAAGCGCGTGACGTGCATGTCCGCGCGCGACCCGAGCAGGCGGGTGAGCTCGGGCTCCGCCGAGGGGTTGGCGGGCGCCACGATCACTCCCACCCTCCCGCGGCTCACTGAAGGCTCCGGGCGAGGACGGTGCGCATATGGGTTCTCCTCCTGTGCGGGAAGGGTGTGGTGTCAGATGACCGGGTGGCGTAACGCGTGGTCGATCTCGGTGATCGCCCGCGCGGACACCGGGCGGATGCGGCGCAGCCTGTGCACGGTGCGCGGTTCTTCCACCGGCGGCGCGTCGCCCTGGTCCTCGCCCCAGGACGGCGGCGCGTGGCGCGCTCCGCGTGCGTGGACCTCGTGCGGCTGTGACCGGCGCAGTTCATCCGTGAGCATGATCGCTCCTGTCATCGCGGGTTGACGACCTGGCGGTCGTATGTGGCGAAGCGGGGCAGAACCTCGCTCCGTACTCGGTTGACGTGGCCGCGCGGCTCGGCGAGGAGCCGGCGGAACATCGCCGGCCCCTCTTCCGCCGCGCGTTGAGATCGAGGTTCGGTCTCATGGCCCGACGCCCCGGCGACCCGCACCAGCGCCGTGGCGGCGAGCAGGACGGCGGCCGGGAGAACGGCCACCAGGACGGAGACGGGCCCGGAAGCGGGCCCCTCCGAGAACGGCCGGCCGATCAGCACTGTGGCGCCCATCGCGCCGATCACCCCACCCAGCATCGCCCACGTGCCGATGGTGCCGATCGCGGAGGCGTGCTGACCGGGTTCGGCGCTCGCGGTGGCCCCCGCCAGAAGACCGACCGCGAGCGCGCCGAATCCGGCGCCCATCAGCACCGCGCCGAGCAGGCTCCACCCGTCGGAAGACGAGTGGGCCGGCAGCGGCGCGCAACCTCCGCCCAGAGCAAAGCCTCCGCCGTAGACGGCTCCGCCGGTCCCGACGCGGCGGACGGCCAGGACGGCCGCCGGAGTCACCGCGATCATGGCCGACAGGAGCCCGGCCTTCTCCACAACAGGCGGCCCCATGGCGAGCACGGCGAACGACGCCGCACCGGACGGGCAGAACGCGCCCGCCGCCATCGGGAGTCCGCTACGTCGCCGGAGCCGCAGGCCGGTCGCGCGCGCACGGTGCCGCCACGAGGTCGCGTACGATCCCGCGTACGACCTCGCGATCGGCTCCGCGGCCGCGGCCGCACGGCCCGGCGAACGCCGATAAAGCCGGCCCCAGGCGCTCCCCCTCGTGTCGGCCAGCACGCCAGCCGCTAACGCGCTGGTCGACAGCACCGCGCCGACTAAGTCGGGCACGTGCCGCGCGATGCCGGAGGGATGGGGAAGCGCCGGGGCCAGCGGCACAAGCGCCGCCGTCAGTCCCAGGCGGGGAAGTCGGCCGTGATCGGCCGGCGGCCACCCGCCGTCTGACAGCAGCGCCAGCATTCCCGCTCCTGCGCACGCGCACCAGAACGCGACGCCCCAGGGCCGTTGGCCGGTGGGCGGCGCGCCGGGCGGCAGCGCGTACGCGGCGGGGAACCTCATGGCGACGCCGAGGTGGTGATCCGGCCGCCTCCTGACCCGGTGCCGTGGCCACGCCACGGCTGCCGGGACCGGTGCGGCCCGGTGCGCGGGGATGGGCGTCGGCGTCATCGCGCCGTCCCCGCTCTGGTGGTTGCCACGTTGGGCACGCTGACGCAGACCATGCGCTCGGTCAGCCCGACCCCCGGGGAGGAATCCGGCGTGGCGGAGCACGATGCCGACGAACGTGCGCGCGACCTGGCCGGCACCGCACCACCGGCCACCGTGCGCGCGACCTTCGAGGCGAGCGCGAGATGTTCGCAGCAGCGGCAGCCGACCTTGGCCTCGAGCCCCGCCACCTGGGCGAGCCTGAGGCGCAGCGGCTCCAGCGACGACCGGCGTTCCAGGCCGTCGAGGTCCTCCAGCCGGGCGGGCCAGCGCAGCGCGTCGCGGCAGCGGGTCTCCACCTCGGCCGGGAGCTCCTCCACCGGGAACCCCTCGTGGCGCAGCCGGGTGGCGATCATGACGGCCATGAAGGCCGTCTTGTCGAAGTCGGCCAGCCGTCCCGCCAGGGCCGCGCTCAGCATCCTGGCGCGGTGGCTCAGGCAGACCGCACTCCACCCGAGCAACAGCAGCCGATCAGGTCCCGTCTCCGTGTGCCAGCCGGCCAGCCGCAGCTCGCGGGCCATCCGGTGGTAGAAGCGCCAACGGTGACGAGGGCTGTCCAGCCAGACCTGGAGGCCGCCGAGAGGCAGGCTCGCGACCTGAACGCCGGCTCCCACCGCCGGCCCGGCCACGCGTGCGCAGATCCGCTGCACCACTCGCTCCTGCCCCGTGGAGGGCAGATCTTCGAGGTGCGAGGATTCCATGGTCACGTCCGGCCACCTCCTCCCCGACTGTTAAGCCACAGTTACCATGCCCTCCGATAGTCTGCTTACGAGCGAGGCTATGTCAACTGACAGTTTGCGCATAAGTTGATACCTACTCGCGGGGCAGAGCTGCCCCGCATGGCAGGGGACAGTGCGGCTCGCGTCCCTTACGCTGGAAAAGTTCACGGGCGGTGGATGGAGGTGTGCCGTGGCGAACTTCGCCGAACGGCTCGATCTTGCGCTGACCAAGCGCGGCTTCACCGGCGCGCAGGTCGCCTCCGCCCTGACAGAGGCGGGCATCCCCATCACCCGCGCCTACGTCAGCCAGCTGCGCACCGGCAAGCAGACCAACCCGACGCTCCAGGTGCTCAGAGCGCTGGCCTCGTGCCTCCAGGTGAGCGTCGGCTGGCTGGTCGGTGACGACTACCTCGAGTCCGGCGCGGTCGAGGACCTCCAGCTGCGCGCGGCCGCCATCGGCCTGGGCACCTCAGAGCTGTCCGAGAGCTCCCTGACCCTGCTGCGCGGCGTGGTCGAGCTGGCCCGCAGGGCCGAAGGGCTGCCCGACGAGCCCGAGCCCCCCTCCTCCCCCGACATCCCCGAGGCGGCCGCGCCGCTGAGCGGGCCGCAGCGCCGAGCGCTCGGCAGGCGGCTGCACGGCCTGCGCCTGGCCGCCGACCTGTCGGTCGCGCAGGTGGAGACGGCGATCGGCAAGGGAGCCGCCGCGATCCCGGCCATCGAGGAGGGCAGGATCGCGCCCGCCCCCATCACCGCCGAGCGCCTGCTCGCCCTCTACGGCGTCACCGCCCCGCCCATCCGCGAATACGTGCTGTCGCTGGCCAGGGGCGAGCGCGAGGCCGCCTGGTACGACGCGCAGTCGGTGCCGGTCTGGCTGGCCACCACGTACGCGCTGGAGCAGCGGGCCACGGTGATCCGCACCTACCACCCCCAGTTCGTCCCGCCGCTGCTGCAGACCGAGGAATACGCCAGGGCGGCCGTCACCGTGACCGGGCCGGCGACGCTCGGGCAGCAGACGGTCGACGAGGCGCTCGCCCTCGTGCTGGCCCGCCAGGAGGCCGTGGCCCGCGACAGCGGCATCGTGGTGTGGGCGGTCATCGACGAGAGCGTGCTGACCCGCTCGATCGTCGGGCCGCACGTCCAGCTCCGCCAGATCGACCAGCTCATCGAGCACGCCAAGCGGCCCAACGTCTCGCTCCACGTGCTGCCGACGGACGATCCCGTCTACGTGCCGCGCACCGGCCCGTTCACGCTCTGGCGCTTCGCCGAGGCGTTCGAGGCGGACATCGCGTGCGTTCACGGCATCGAGTCCGACGAGCTGATCACCGACACCGCCGCGGTGGAGGCGTACCACCAGGCGTTCACCAAGCTGTCGGTGACGACGACGACCCGCGAAGAGACTTTCGAGGTGTTGAATTTCCATCGCGAGCGGCTTTCGCGTTCCCTCGGAAAGTGATCTCCTTCCCTAATGGATGATCGTTATTCACGGTAGAGGGTTAGGCAGATATACCGAAAACTAATGGCTTTTCCGGTTGTCATCCGCCGCGCAGCGAGGATCATAAGTTCTGGGTCATCGAGTGGGGTCCGAAAGGATCATTCTTTTCCCGAGAAAGTGGGCGAGGGGAAAGGGGCAACACTCAATGCGTCAGCGTGCCATCCGAAACCTGGCGAAGCTGGAGATGACCCAAGCCAGGATCACCCGGGTTTTCGACGCGGCCACGGGTGGGAAGAACAACTTCGTGGCGGACAGAGACGCAGTGCGCCGCTACGACCAGGCCGCTCCCGTCGTGACGACGGCCGCACGGGCCGTGCTCCACTATTTGTGCCGTGTGGTGCGTCATCTGGCCGGCGAAGGTGTGGACCAGTTCGTCATTGTCGGGAGTGGAGTGCCCAGCGGCCTGCCGGCGGGCAGACAGTTGCACGACGTGGCCCGTGACGCCCTGTGCGGCGCGGTCCCCCGTGTGGTCTACGTGGAGAACGACCCGATGGTGCTGGCCGGAGCCCGGGCGACCATCGAGCCCGTCACCGACCTCGTACGCGTCGTAGAGGGCGACGTGCGCGAGATCGACGACATCCTCGATGACCGGGTCCTGCAGACGTTCCTCGACTGGGACCGGCCCATGGCCGTGCTGCTGCTGTCGACCCACAGCCTGAACGACGACGAGTACTTCCACTACGTGATCAAGCGGATCCGGCAGGTGGTGCCCGAAGGCAGCTACCTGTCGCTGCTGCAGACCACGTTCGACGCGGTCCCGCCGGAGCTGCTGGGAGCGATTCACGACCTGCTGGCGATGACGCTGCCAGGTCACGCGATTCGTACCAGAGAGGAGGTCGCGGCGTTGCTCGAAGGTCTGGTGCTGGTCGATCCGGGGTTGGTGTGGATCCCGGAATGGCGGCCGGACGGCCTCGACACCGCCTGCGCCGAACAGCCGAGTTCTTCGGGGAGTTACGGGGCCGTGGCCCACCTCCCCTGACACCGGACGGTCCGGCCGAGCCACCCTGTCGTGCGCGCGGCCGGACTCAGTCCCACCAGAACGACCAGGCGTGCTCGCCGATGATCTGCTCGGCATAGCCCTGCAGGTCACCGGGGCCCTGGACGATGTTGTCCGGGCAGAACGTCCAGTGCTCGGCGGCCACGTGCAACGCGTGCTCCGGATCGACCGGCGGCGCGGCCACGCTCAGGTCCAGGGTGTTGAACCCGACGCTCACCACCCGCGCGCCGAACCGGTCCTCCCAGCTGCGCACCACGGCCGCCAGCGGGACCATCCACTCGTTGTGGTGCAGCGCGCCCTGCCAGCCCATCACGACCAGCGCGTCGGCGCTCCTGGGGGCGGCGACCAGGCCGAGCGGCATCCCCTTGACGGCCAGCTCGCCCGCGAGCCAGTCGGCGACCGCCTCGGGGGCGGCCTTGAGCATCCCGGGCGAGGCCAGGCCGGGACAGATCGCCCCGAACGGGTCCAGCTCCTCCAGCGCGGCCTGCGGCATCTGGGTCACCCACTCCTGCCACACCTCGGTCATGAACCCCTCGGCGGTGAAGTGGTCGATCTGGCGGGGGTCGTCCGGAACGATCTGCCCGACCCCCCAGGGCTGCGCCGACTCGTCCAGCAGCACCGGCCACAGGCCGCTGTGCGGGTGCCACTCGCGCATGCGCCTCCAGTCCTCGCCGGACGCGGCCTCCTCGCTCATCCAGAACGCCGGCCTGAGCGCCTGGCCCTGCCGGGTGTAGCCGGGATCGGGCCAGACCACCTCGCCCGGCGGCAGCCCCGCGGGCAGCCTGTGCCCCCTGCCGCCGTCGGCGAACAGCCGCCCCAGCTCGCGTGCGCTCATGCCCTACCGTTCCGATACCGAATCCTGTCTCGGAGATGGTAGTCCGGCCGGTCGCCCTTGGACCTTTGACGACGCGGGAAATGCTGACGACTGTCACAATGAGGGGCTGTGATCCCCTTTGACGCGGTTCTGTCTGACCTTGATGGAGTGCTCCGGCTCTTCGACCACGCCGCCCAGGCCGACATCGAGGCCCGGTACGGCCTGCCGCTCATGCGGACGGCCCTCGACCCCGCGCTGATCATGCCCGCCACGCTCGGCCAGGCCACCGAGGCGGAGTGGCTGGAGTCCGTGGCCGTCGCGCTCGGCGGCGACGAGCGGGCCCGCCAGGCCGTGGCCGAGTTCGGGCAGGTGCGGTTCTGGGTGGACGAGGAGGTCAGGGCGCTCTTGGCCAAGGCGCAGCAGCACGTGCCCGTGGTGATCGTGACCAACGCCACGGACTCGCTGGAGCAGCACCTCGACCTACTGGGGCTCACGTACTTCGCGGACGACGTGGTCAGCAGCGCCAGGGTGGGCGTGGCCAAGCCCGACCGGCGGATCTACGAGATCGCCGCGGAGCGGGCCGGGGTCGCGCCGGAGCGCTGCCTGTTCGTGGACGACCGGCTGCAGAACGTGGAGGCGGCCAGGGCGCTCGGCATGACCGGCGTCCACTACCGCTCGTTCCAGGATCTGGCGGCCGTACTGGGCTGATGGTCGGTGGCCTGGTCGAAGAAGGCTCGTTCCAGCTCGACCGCCAGGCGGAAGACGTCCAGCACCGCCGTCCGGCGCTCCTCGTCCAGGTCCGCGCCGAGGCGGTCGAGCTCGCCCCGCAGGAAGGCCACCCAGGCCCGGAACTCCGGGCCCTCGTGCAGCTCGATCCACTCGCGGTGCACGAAGCTCTCCGGCAGCGGCCGCTCGGCCCGCGACGCCCAGCCCAGGTAGCACCATTCGGCCACGCAGAGCACGGCGACGATCAGCAGGTAGTCCTGTGACGTCCGCGCCTCGTCCATGAGCTGCCTGAACGCGGCCGTCACCGGCTCGGCCGGCGCGTCGGTCCGCCCGTTCAGCGCGGCCAGCGCCCGGTGGAAGTACGTCTTCTCCTCGGTGGTCGCCACCTGGCCGAGGAACTTCCCGTAGGGCACCCGCGCCTCGAACGTGTCCGCGCTCGCCACGGCCGCCCCGAGCAGGGCCGTGAACGAGTCCACGAACTGGAAGTCCTGCTCCAGGTAGCGCCGCATGCCGTCGTCGGGCGCCGAGCCCGTCGTGATCGCCATCGCGAACGGGTGCGTCACCACCGCCGTCCACTCGGGCTCGCACTGCTCCCTGAGCCATTCACTGAAGGATCGCTCGCTCACGATCCGACCGTACCCAAAACGAACTTCAACCCCTTCCTCCCGGAGGACACCAGGTCCTCCGGGAGGAGCCAGCCCTTCCCCTATTCCCTCAAAGACGTCCCAGGGACCTCAGCCGGAGTGCGGCGAGGAGTAAGGGTGCGGCGGGAAGCACCAACAAGGGGGTTGTTTCCGGCGCGGCTCGCGCCAACCGCGCCGGAAACGTCCGCGTGACCGCCGCCCCCGGCCTTGCTCGGCGAGCTGCGCTTCTCGCCAGGCCGGGGGCGACGGCGAGAGAGCGCCGCTCAGTACCCGCCGTACGGATTCTGGGAGGACGACTGGCTACTGGGGGCGCTCGTCTGGTGGCCCGACGGGTGGTTCGTCGGGGAGCTCGACGGCGAGGACGTGGGCGTCGCGGTGGACGTCGGCTTGGTGCCCTGCGGGGCGATGATGCCGATCAGGCCGTGCTTGGTGCCGTCGATGCCCGCGGAGAACCACATGGAGTTCTCGCCGCCGTTGGTGGCGGTGCCGGGCTCCAGGTCCCACAGGCCGGGCAGCACGATCGGGTTGCCGTCGGCCGTGGCCAGCGCGCCCAGGTGGCGGCTGTTCTTGTACGCGTGCACGGTGCCGTCGCCGAAGTTGCCGATGAGCAGCGCGCCCCTGTACTGTCCCCAGCCCTTCGGCGCGGCGGTGATCCCCCAGGGGGCGTTGAGCCCGACCCTGGAGATGCGGCCGGTGAGGCGCCCGCCGGCGTTGAAGCGGCTCACGAAGCCCTTGCCCTCGCCGAATTCGGGCTTGCCGGTGGACGGGTCACGCAGGGCCCAGGACACCCAGATGCTGCCGTTGGCGATCGCCACGTTGTAGGCCTTGTACGTCCTGGGGACGCCCGGGTCGCGGAACTGCCAGCTCTTCAGGCTGATGCGCCGGAAGTCCTCGTCGAAGGCGTGGACGCGCCCGCTCGCGAAGTCGGCGGCCAGCAGGAAGTCTCCGTCGTCGGTCTCGACGAGCTCCAGCCCCTTGTAGTCGGCGCCACGGGTGAAGGCCCCGATGATCGCGTTCTTCGGGTCCACGTCCTTGTTCCAGCCCGTGATGGCTCCGCTGGGGCTGGAGAAGATGAACGTGGCGGGCTTGCCCTTGACGGTGAAGCCCTCGCCCGGGTTGAACACCTGGCCGGTGGGTGCTCCGCCGGGGATCCACACCTCGGTCTGCTCCTTCTTGCCCGTGCCGGAGTAGACGGTGGCGGTGCCGGTGCCGGTGTTCGAGACCCACAGAGTCTTGCCCATGGCCAGGCCCCACGGGTTGACGACCTTGGCGTCGGTGACCGGGGCTTTGCCCTGAACGTCCGACACAAGGTTGATCACGTCGAATCGGTTCCTGGTTGTGGTGGCGTGCGCGGGAGTGGTGAGAGTTGCTCCCCACACAACCGCAACAGCGCAGAGTGTGATGATGCGTGGCCGCATCCGTTGCCTCCTAGTTAGCGCTTGTGACGCGAGATACGTGGAGGGCTGTGGGCCGGTTCAGCCGGTTCCGGAAATATCAGGACAGGAGTTTTTTCGTGTCCTGAAGGGGAGAGGGATTGACATGAACGTGTTGGGCATTGACATCGGTGGTTCGGGAATCAAGGGCGCCCCTGTCGACATCGAGGCCGGCGAGCTGGTGAAGGAGCGTTTGCGCATTCCCACGCCCCAGCCGTCCAAGCCCGATGAGGTGGCGGAAGCGGTGGCGGAGATCGTCAAGCATTTCGGCTGGAGCGGTCCCATCGGGGTGACGTTCCCCGGCGTGGTCAAGGACGGGGTCGTGCTGACGGCCGCCAACGTGGACCACTCGTGGATCGGCGTGGACGCGGCCAGGCTGTTCGGCGGGGCGACCGTGCTGAACGACGCCGACGCGGCCGGTGTGGCGGAGGTGACCTACGGGCGCGGGCGCGGGGAGCGCGGGACCGTGCTCGTGCTGACGTTCGGCACGGGGATCGGCAGCGCGCTGTTCACCGACGGGACGCTCGTGCCCAACACCGAGCTCGGGCACCTGGAGCTGCGGGGCAAGGACGCCGAACACCGGGCGTCGGCGCGGGCGCGGGAGGAGCACGAGCTGACCTGGGAGAAGTGGGCCGAGCGGGTGGAGGAGTACCTCCGGCACGTGGAGATGCTGCTGTCGCCCACGCTGATCGTCATCGGCGGAGGTGCGAGCAGGAAGGCCGACAAGTTCCTGCCGCACGTCCACATCGACACGCCCGTGGTCCCCGCCACCCTCCAGAACGAGGCCGGCATCATCGGCGCCGCCCTGGCCGCCTCCCGTCGCTCATGAGCCCGCTCCGGGCCGGGCTCACTTCGTACCGGGCCGGCTCGGGGCCACCCACTTGAAGTCCTTCGTGTCGTCCGGCAGGGCCTGCTTCCCCTCGGGGTACTGGAAGGTGGGGAACGCCGACTTGTCGATCTTCACGGTGGCGAAGTCGACCTCGCGCAGCCTCGCCCCCGGCCAGCCGTCCTGCTCGTACGGCTCGGCCATGTCGGCCAGCGCCTGCCCCTGCGTGATCAGGTAGGCGACGATGGTCGCCTGGCCCATGCAGTACGTGATGAGCGCGCCGATCATCACGGTCAGCACCTTGTCCGCGGCGTTGAGCAGCCATCTCAGGTACAGGCGGCCCTGGACGGCCCCCACGGGTGACAGCACCATCATCGACAGCCCGTACACGCTGGAGGCGGCGACCATCGTGGAGAAGGTCGCCATCGCCCCCTTGAAGAGCCGGAAGGCGTTGGCCACGCCGTCGAGGATGTCGCCGATCTGGTCGAGGGAGTCGCGCAGGACCTCGGTGCCCGCGTGCATCTTGCCGGTCACCCGGGAGAACTCCCGCTGGTCGTCGGCGATCCAGCCGCGCCGGGACTCGGCGGGAATGCCGTCCAGCACCTCCACGGGGTTGTCGAGGTCCCTGGCCATCTGCTTCCAGACCTTGGCGACCTCCGAGACCCGGTCGACGTCCATCTGGAGGGACTCCAGGAGGGCCAGCGACACCAGCGGGACGCCCGCGTACAGCTGGAGCCCCTTGAGCGTCCGGATGATCGGCCACGGCGCGGGCGGCATCACACGTACTCCACGATGCTGGCCTGCTCGGCCCTGCGCCAGTTTCCCGCGCAGGTGGCCAGGCTGTCGGTGATGCCGCGGGAGGCGATGGCGCCGCCCCGCAGGGCCTCCGTGCAGCCTCGCTGCGCCGTCTCGTAGGCCGGGCCGAGGATTCTCGCCAAGATCGTCCCCAGCGTGCCGTCGCCGAGGTCGGTGTCGTAGACGCGGTCTCCGGTCTTCATGAGGCCGGCCCAGACGTCGTTGTAGCGCTCGCCCATGGCGGCGATGACACTGGACGTGATGACCCTTGTCTCCTGCGGGGTGGACATGTCGCTCCTTCAGGTGTTCTGCGTCGAAGGTCATCTTTGTCGCCTTGGAGGCGTTGATCATCTGGGTTCACCGGATGTTCGACGGAGCGCAACCAGCCGCTGCCAACGGGTTCAGGAAATCTTGATCAACTCCATTGGTCGCGCCGACGAACAGGAAGGTCATGGCATGTTCGACTTCGACCCGGCCGCCGTCACGCCCGAGGAGCTGGACAGGATCGGCCGGCGCGCGGACGAGGCCATGTCGAAGCTCGCCACGGCCATGGACGGGCTCGGCGAGGTCACCGGGGAGGGCACCGCGGCCGGGGGCCGGATCCAGGCCACCGTGGAGGCCGACGGCCTCGTCCGGGACATCCGCCTGGACGCGCGGGTGCTGCGCACGATGGGCAGCGACGAGCTGGCCGAGGCGATCGTGACGGCGCTGCGCGCGGCCCAGCTGTCGGCCCGGGGCCAGCTGGAGGAGCGCCTCACCGAGGCCCAGGGCGGCGAGCGCCTGCCGTTCGACCTCGGGGACGTCGGCCGCCGCTTCGAGGCCGTCCAGTCCGCCTTCCTCTCCGCCCTCCCCCGGCGCTGACCGGCGGCGCGCCCCCGATCACCGGCCGGACTACCCCGCCTTCGGCGATAGCTCTTAGGGTGGGTGTTCTCCATCCGATGAGGAGAGGGTGCATGCGAAACGTCGCTCGGACCTCGCTCGTGGACGCCGCCATCGACGAGCTCCGCCGAGAGATCGCGCGTGGTGTGTGGCCGGTCGGCACCAAGATCCCGTCCGAGAGCCAGCTCGCGCAGAGCCTCGGCATGAGCAGGCTGTCCGTGCGCGAGGCGGTTCGGGTCCTGGCCCACGCCGGGCTCCTGCACACCCGCCAGGGCGACGGCACGTACGTGACCGCCACCGACGAGTCCAAGGTCGCCCTGCGCCGGCGGCTCGACACGGCGGCCGCCATGGACATCATCGACGTGCGCCGCGGCCTCGACCTCGTGGCCGCCCGGCTCGCGGCGGGCAGGCGCACGGAGGAGGACCTGACCGCGATGCGCCGGACGCTGGCCCGCCGGGACGCGGCCGCCCGCGCCGGCGACCTCGACGGATTCGCGGACGCGGACGTGGACTTCCACCTGCTGGTCGCGGACGCCGCGCACAACGCCCTGCTCGGCGACCTCTACCGCAGCATGAGCGACGCCCTGCGCGACAGCGTCAGGGACCAGGAGCAGGCGGCCCTGACGCCGGACAGCTCCCACGACGACCTGCTGGGCGCGATCGAGGACGGCGACGCGGCCCGCGCGGTCGCCGTCTCCGTCGCCATCCTCGACCAGCAGGAACGCGACCTCTGAACACCGCCCGCACGACGTAGGGACCCGATCCGACCCCCCGCGACATCGAGCCGCGTCCGGCTCGCACGGCATCGGGACGCGGTGGGGCTCGCGCGGCATCGGGACGCGGTGGGGCTCGCGCGGCGGAACCGGGGTGGGCCTGCGACGCGGTGCCGCTCGGGAAAGCGGCGCCGCAGGCACACCCCGGCGCTTCTCGGCGCCGGGCCCGCCGATCACTTGCCGGAGATGACGATCGTCTCCCCCGGCGAGCCCGGCCCAGGCGGGTCCGACGGGTCCGGCGTGCCCGTGGGCGGGTCCGGCTCGGCCTCCGACCGGCGTGACCGGCGGATCAGCCGCGCCACGCGGGCCGGCCACCTCGGCGACGCCCCGTCCGGCGAGGGCGGCCGAGGCGGCAGACCCGGCAGGCGGGACTGCGGCAGCAGCCACAGGGCCACCACCGCGACCAGCGCACCACCGACGGCGGCGATCACCAGCGCGTAGACAGGCACCCCGCCGGATCCCTGCCCCACACCACCGGAGCTCTCCGGCCCCGCACCGGTGCCACCGGAGCTTCCCCGCCGGCCACCCGTATCACCGGAGCCTTCCCGCCCCACGTCGGTAGCACCGGCACTCCCCTGGCCCATCGGCGACCGGTTGATCACCGCCGGACCCTTGTCCGGGAACCCGGGCGGATGCACCGCCCCCCAGAACGACTTCTCCGCCGACATCGGCGCCACCATCTCAGCGGGCACCGGATCGACCTTCAGCCCGCCGGGAACGGTAAGCGTCCCCACCTCGTACGGCTGGAACAGCCCCTGGACGCCCTCCACCTTCCACACCCCCTCAGGCACCACCACCGACGTGGCGTAATGCCCGGCCTCCGGCAGCGCCGTGCCGCCGAAGAGCAGGCTCTTCCCGTCCGCCCCGGTGAACCGCAGCCCGACCGCCCCGAGATTCCCCTCGAACGGATGGGACCCGTGCTGGAGCACCCAGAACCCCAGCGCGTACGACGTCCCGCCCTCGAACCGGGACGGCGCCGGATCCAGATAGGTCACCGCCCACCCGCCGGCAGCGGCGGCGGGCAGGCCGCCCAGGGCCAGCGCCACCGTGCCGGCCACCGCTGCGGCCAGCACGGCCAGAATCCTCTTCATGGGACCACCTCCGGTACAGATACACCGGAGGCGCGGCCCAGGTTCTGACGGGCCTGCGACATTTCCCGATACGGCGCGCACAATGGAGGAAAGGCGAGAATTCGGCGGGGAGCGAGGAGGCTTGCGCCGTGTCCGCCACCGGACGCGCATATGTGACCGCAATGCTCGACGTCCTCGTTTTCGAGAACGTATTGGTGGCGTGGCGACGGAGCACGCCCTGGGGCGGATACATGATCGTCTCGCACGAGGGCGAGGAGATCAGGTTGACCGCGCGACAGGCGGAAACGTGGGCTCGGGGCGCCTTCGCCGTGTACCTGGCGATGATCGACCAGGGCCGCATCACCCCGCGCATCCCGCGCGGCAGCGCGCAGTCGTAGCCCGTCCCGCGACCGACCGCCCATAACCGGCCCGGTAAATCCGTGCCGGAATTCCCGTCATTCCCGGCGGACGTCCCGCAAAGGACGTGTGGCCCATTCCCGAGGCTCCGGCGGTCAGGACGACTGGTTGTTCATGAACTCCGAGATCTTCCACCTCCCGCCCTCCTTGCCGAGCAGGAACAGCTCGCGGAAGCGCGCGTCCCCCTGCTTGCTCCCCGAGCGGACGACGGCGCTCTCGCTGCCGACCGTACGCACGTCCACGATGGTGTGCACGGCCGACACCAGGTCGGTCGCGCCCTGCAACTGCTGCTGGTAGAGGCTGCGGATCGCCTTGGTGCCCTCGGCCGTGGCCTCGCCGTCCAGCTCGACCACCGCGTTGCCCGTGAACAGGCTGACGATCTGGTCCACGTTCCCCGCCTTGAGCGCGTTGAAGTAGGACTCGACCGCGCCGCGCGGCTGCCCGGCCGCCGTCGCCGTCCCGGTCGGGGACGGGCTCCTGGTGTAGGGACCGGTCGGGGTCACGGCCGCTTTCATCGCTTGCGTACGGTCACCGCCCACGTCGCAACCGGCGACCAGGAGGACGGGGACGGTCGCCGCCGGTAGAAGTGCCCAGCGCTGAAAAACCTTGCTCATGGCCGCTTTGATGCCCGCACCCGCCATGCGCGAATGCGGCGTTTGGCCACTCCGCACGCCGCCTTTAGCTCGTTGGGGTGTTACTCACGGTAACGGTTCACTGGATTTGGCTGAGACCGGTCAGAGTTGCGATCGTTGCCGCCCCGAGACCAGCGCACAGGGCACCGCCGATAGCGTCCGTCCAGTGCCGCGAATCCAGGCGAACCCCGAAGCCCTCCCCCAGCGCGAGGACGCCGAACGTTGCGACAGCATCGATTCAGGACGGCGTTGCGTGTTGCCACTGACCCATCGAAGCCCGCACGTCTATCCCCCGGTGGAGACTGGAGCATAGCCCTCGGCCTGGCGTCGGCGCAGCCGATATGCCAGAACGGCATCACCCCGCTCTGAGCAGGCGGAAGACGAGCCACTTCCCCCGTACGAGGGAGGCGGTCCCCGGGCTCGTCGGCTAGCTTCTGGAGCCGTGGCGGTTCCCTGGAAATCTTGGCAGCCCTGGAAGGCGGTGCTCTACCAGCTGCTGGGCGCGGCGTTGCTGACGCCGGTGGCGGCGGTCCTGGCGCTGGCGCTCGTGACGGAGGTGTCCCTGGCGCGGGTGCTGTTGCTGTGGGCGGCGTGCCTGCCCGCGTCGGTGCTCGTGGCATGCCTGCCCCTGGTGCCGCGGCTTGAGGTCGTCGCCCTGTCGGAGCTGCTCGGGGTGGCCGTGCCGGACCGCGCCGACCCGGTCTATCTGCGGGTGCTGACGGCGCTGCACCTGTTCGTGGGGGCGACGCTGAGCGCCGGGGTGCTGGCGCTGGTGCCCGCGTTCACCCGCCCGCAGGCCGCTCAGGGTGACCTGGCGCAGGTGTCCGTCATGGCCGTGGCCGTGCTGGCGGTGATGGTGCCGGCGGGGGCCGGGCAGCAGCGGGTGGCGCGCAGGCTGCTGCGCTCCGACCCGTCGCTGGTGATCGAGGAGCTCGGCCGCCGCCAGAGCCTGGCGCTGGAGCTGCACGACTCGGTGGGGCACGCGCTCAGCGTCGTCCTGGTGCAGGCCATGGCGGCCCAGGCGGCCCTGGGGCGGCCGGAGACGGTGCCGGTGGCCCAGCGGTCGCTGGACCATCTGGTGGGCACCGCACGTGGCGCTCAGCAGGAGCTGGACGTGCTCCTCCGGGTGCTCGACGAGGGCAGTACGGCGCAGGCGCCCACGCTGGCCGCGCTCGGCGCGCTCGTGCACGGGCTGGACGTGGAGTGCCGTGCCGACCCGGTGGAGCGGGTGCCGGAGGCGGCGTCGCGGGCGGCGTACGCGATCGCCAGGGAGGCGGTCACGAACGCGCTCAGGCACGGGCGGGGGCCGGTCCGGGTGGACCTGGCCGTCCGGCACCGCACCGACCCCGGCGCTGGAAGGGGTGGGAAGGAGGTCGTGCTGGTCGTGGAGAACGAGGTGGCCGGGAGCGCGACGCCCGGGGAGGGGCCCGGGGAGGGGCCCGGGGAGGGGCCCGGGGAGGGGCGCGGTCTGGTGGGGATGCGGATGCGGGCGCGCCTGGCCGGCGGGGCGTTCGAGCGGGAGGAGGTGGACGGCACATGGCGGGTGACGGCGACGCTCCCCGCGTGAGCAGGGGGATCCGGGTGGTGCTGGCCGACGACGAGCCGCTCATCCGCTCCGGCTGGGCCACCATGCTCTCCCCGTACGACGACATCGAGGTGATCGGGGAGGCGGCCGACGGCCACGCCGCCGTCGAGCTGGGCCGCGCGGCCGACGTCGTGCTCATGGACATCCGCATGCCCGGCCCCGCCGACAGCATGGACGGCCTGGGCGCCACCCGGGAGCTGGCCCGCCTCTCGCCGCGCACCCGGGTCGTCGTGGTCACGACGTTCGAGAACGACCAGCTCGTCTGGGGCGCGCTACGCGCGGGCGCGGCCGGCTACGTGCTCAAGCGCTCCCCCGCCGCCGACCTGGTCACCGCGATCCGGCTGCGGGACGGCGTGCTCTTCCCCGACGCGCTGCGCCGCATCGCCGCCCCGCGCCCGCGCGCCGCCGCCCACGACCTCACGCCCAGGGAGCTGGACGTCCTGCGTCACCTGGCCCGCGGGCTGAGCAACGCCGAGATCGCCGCCGCCCTGTACGTCACCAGGGAGACGGTCAAGACGCACGTCGGCAACGTCCTGGACAAGCTCGGCGCGAGAGACCGCACCCAGGCCGTCGTGCGAGCCTACGACCTGGGCCTGGTCCTGGCGGGCGATCAGGCGCCGACCTCCACGCCGCCGTCCGCCACCCGTACCCGGTAGATCGGCACGGACACCGCGTCCTCGTCCAGGCAGCGCCCCGACACCAGCGAGAACACCTGCTTGTGCAGCGGCGAGGCCACGGTCGGCTCGCCCTTCCTGGTGCCGACGATGCCGCGCGAGAGCACGTACGCGCCGCTGAACGGGTCGAGGTTGCCCAGCGCGTGCAGCGTGCCGTCGTGGGTGCGGAAGACGGCCACCTGCTCGCCGCCCACCAGGGCGCAGACGCCGCGTTCCGGCACCATGGCCTCGTAGTCGCAGATCCGCGTCCAGCTCATCGGGCCATCACCGGCTTGATCTGGCCGCGCTCGCTGGCGAAGACGATCGACGGGTCGGGCACGCCGGGGGCGTTGACGAAGGTCACGAACCTGTTCAGCTTCTCGGGGTCGTCCAGCGTGGCCGCCCACTCGTCGGCGTACGTGGCGATGTGGTTCTCCATCTGCGCGTCCAGGTCGGCGCAGATGCCGAGCGAATCTTCCATGATCACCTCGCGGAGATAGTCGAGCCCGCCGTCCAGCGACTCCAGCCAGGTGGCGGTGCGCTGCAGCCGGTCGGCCGTGCGGATGTAGAACATGAGGAACCGGTCGATCGTCCTGATGAGCTCCTCCGAGCTCAGGTCCGTGGCCAGCAGGTCGGCGTGGCGGGGCTTGAAGCCGCCGTTGCCGCCGACGTACAGGTTCCAGCCCTGCTCGGTGGCGATGATCCCGAAGTCCTTGGACCTGGCCTCGGCGCACTCGCGGGCGCAGCCGGAGACGGCCGACTTGAGCTTGTGCGGCGAGCGCAGGCCGCGGTAGCGCAGCTCCAGCGCGATGGCCATGCCCACCGAGTCCTGCACGCCGTAGCGGCACCAGGTCGAGCCCACGCACGACTTCACCGTGCGCAGCGCCTTGCCGTACGCGTGGCCGGACTCGAACCCGGCGTCCACCAGCCGCCGCCAGATCTCCGGCAGCTGCTCGACCCGGGCTCCGAACAGGTCGATGCGCTGACCGCCGGTGATCTTCGTGTAGAGGCCGAAGTCGCGGGCCACCTCGCCGATCACGATGAGCTTGTCGGGGGTGATCTCGCCGCCGGGGATGCGCGGGACGACCGAGTACGTGCCGTTCTTCTGCATGTTGGCGAGGAAGTGGTCGTTGGTGTCCTGCAGCGTGACCCGCTCGCCGTCGAGCACGTGGCCGTTGTAGAGCGAGGCCAGGATCGAGGCCACGGCCGGCTTGCAGATGTCGCAGCCCCTGCCCTGCCCGTGTTCGGTGATGAGCTGGGAGAACGTGGTGATCTTGCGGACCCGTACGATGTCGAACAGCTCGGCCCGCGAGTACGTGAAGTGCTCGCACAGCGCCTTGCTGACCTCGACGCCCGACTTCTCCAGCAGCTGCTTGAGCATCGGCACGCAGCTGCCGCAGGTCGTGCCGGCGCGGGTGCAGGCCTTGATGCCGGGCACGTCGGTGACGCCCTTGTCGGCGATGGCCGTGCGGACGTCGCCCGCGCACACGTTGTTGCAGGAGCACACCTGCGCCTCGTCGGGCAGGTCGAGGCTGGCCCCGGCCCCGCTGAAGAGCAGGTCGGACGGCGAGGCGGGCAGCGTCTTGCCGACGAAGGGCCGCAGGGACGTGTACGGGGAGGCGTCGCCCACGCAGATGCCGCCGAGCAGCGTCTTGGCGTCGTCGCTGATGAACAGCTTCTTGTAGACACCGCCCACCGGGTCCATGTAGGTGACGTCGAGCGCCCCCGACATCGCCCCGAACTGCGCCACCTCCACACCCAGCAGCTTGAGCTTGGTGGACATGTCCGCGCCCTCGAAGGCCGAGGACCCGCCCATGATCCGGTCGGCCGCCACCTCGGCCATCGTGTTGCACGGCCCGACGAGGCCGTAGACCATGCCGCCGACCAGCGCGCACTCGCCGACCGCGTAGATCGAGGGGTCGGAGGTCAGCATCGAGGAGTCAACCACGATGCCGCCCCGCTCGCCGACCGCCAGCCCGGACGACCTGGCCAGCTCGTCACGCGGCCTGATGCCCGCCGAGAAGACCACGACCTGCGCGTCCAGCACCGTGCCGTCCGGCTTGCGCAGCCCGGTGACCTGGCCGTCCGCGGTGACGATCTCCTGGACGCCCGCCCCGGCGTGCACGCCGAGCCCGAGGCCCTCGATGTGGGACTTCAGCACCGCGCCGCCGCCCTCGTCCACCTGCCGCGGCATCAGCCAGGGGCTCATCTCGACGATGTGCGCCTTCAGCCCGAGCGCGCGCAGCGCGTCGGCGGCCTCCAGGCCGAGCAGCCCGCCGCCGACCACGACGCCCTCGACCGCGTCCTTGGCGGCCACCCGGATGGCGTCCAGGTCGTCGATGGTGCGGTAGACGAAGGCGTGCTCGGCGCCCGGCACCGGCGGCACGAACGGCGCCGACCCGGTGGCCAGCACGAGCACGTCGTAGGGCTCGGTGGCGCCGTCGGCCAGGGTGACCTCGCGGGCCTCCCGGTCGATCCCGGTGACCCGGCTGCTCAGCCTCGTCACGACCCCCGCGGGCACCGCGTAGGTGAGGTCCTCCACGGTGACGCCGGAGAGGTAGGAGGTCAGTGCCACCCGGTCGTACGCCGGGCGCGGCTCCTCCCCGATCACGGTGATCCGGCCGTCGAAGCCCTTGTCCACCAGGGTTTCGACGAGCCGGTGGGCCGTCGGCCCGTACCCAACGACGACGATCCTGCTCATACTGAAATCCCTTCCTGCTCGCACAGCCAGCCGACGATGCCCTCCACGGCGTCGCGGCAGGTTCCGCATCCGGTCGTCGCCCTGGTCGCGGCCGCCACTCCGGCCACGTCGTGGGCCCCGGCCTCCCAGCACGCCCTGATCTGACCCTTGGTCACGTTGTTGCACTGACAGACCTTGGCCGCGTCCGGCATCAGCGTCGGGCTGTCGGCCACCGGCGCCGACGACAGCCCGGGGAACAGCAGCCCCGCCCGGTCCCCGGGCACCGGCGCGCCCCGGTCGAAGAGCTGGGTGAGCGTGCCCACGGCGTCGCTCTCGCCCAGCAGGATCGCGCCCACCAGCCGCCCGTCGCGGATGACGAGCTTGCGATAGGTGCCGCGGGCCCGGTGGCTGAAGCGCACCACCTCGGCGTGCTCCTCGGTGAGCTGGGTCTCGCCCATGGCGGCCAGCTCGACGCTCCTGGCCTTGAGCCTGGTGACCAGCCGGGAGCCCCGGTAGAGGGCCTTGCCGCCGGTGATCACGTCGGCGGCCACGGAGGCCTGCTCCCAGGCGGGGGCGACCAGGCCGTACACGGTGCCGTCGTGCTCGGCGCACTCGCCGATGGCGAAGATCGACGGGTCGTCGGTGCGCAGCTCGTCGTCCACGACGACGCCGCGCCGCACCTCCAGCCCCGCCGCGGCGGCCGGCCCGGTGACGGGGC
>NZ_JBSFTC010000188.1:0-22288 GCF_053590415.1 Nonomuraea sp. NPDC003201 | reverse complement strand
TTGAGCTTACGTGACTGGAGTTAAGAAGTGTGCTCTTACTATGTATGTGTGCGTTCGAGCAGGCGGAGGCCGAAGGCCGCCTCCCGGCGTTCGAGCGCGCCGAGGCCGAAGACCGCCTCCCGGCCCCGTCCGACGGCTGACGGCGACCGTCCCGTCCGGCGGCTAACGGCCACCGCCGGGGCGGTGGCCGGCGATCCGGTGGTTCAGGCGACCTTGGAAGAGCTCGCCGTCCAGGTGTTACAGGCGCCCGGCTTGCCGGACTTGTAGCCCTTCTCGAGCCAGGAGAGCCGGTTGGCGGTCTTGCCCTGGTACCTGTTCTTCCAGAACTCCGGAACCTTGGCGACGGGCTTCCAGTCCTTGACCTGCCGCCCCAGGGCCTTCGCCGACACGCCCACGAAGCAGTCGATCTGCAGGTAGTAGCGGCGGTTCTGCTCGTTCATGATGGCCGCGTCGGCGTCGTTCTCGAGCCCCCACCAGGCCTTCCCGATGCCGGTCTGCCCGGTCACGACCCCGCCCCACGTCCTGGCGATGGAGGTGAACACCGTGAGGTCGTTCTTGACCTTGATCCAGTCGTCGGCCAGCCGGACGCGGATGACCGTGGCGCAGACCTCGGAGAACGAGCCGGAGACGTCCATGCCGGTGGAGCAGGACTCCTTCTCGTCCGGGCCCTTGAACTCCACCTTCACCGGGACGAAGTCCTTGATGGCCGGCTTCCAGGCCGTGTTCAGGCAGGCGACGAGCTTGGTGACGTACTTCCTGGTCGACGCGGCGCTCGTGCCCTTGTCCAGCTTGCAGGCGGCCTTGGGCAGCGCGGCCGCCTTGTAGAGATCGTTGTTGGTGAGCTCGGGGGCACCCTTGACCGGCGTGGCGAGCGCCGTACCGGACAGGAGCGCCAGGCCGGCGGCCGTCCCGGCTAATAGACGAATGATCATAAAGGTGAATATTAGGGGGGTGAGATCACCAAGGGTCTCCGCTTTGACGAAGGGCCGGACTGATGAGCGAGGTCACCCCCGAGCTGGTCGTGGACAGTGCCCTACCGCTGCAGCCGGCGATCTCCCCTGACGGCCGCCGGGTCGCCTACACGGTCACCACGATCGGGCGAAAGGGAGAGCACCCGAGCGGTGCGATCTGGGTCGCCGCGACCGACGGGAGCTCGTCGCCCAGGAAACTGACCGCCGGTACGGCGAAGGACTTCCTCCCACGCTGGGCGCCGGACTCGGCCTCGCTGCTCGTCGCGACCGGCGAGGGCGGGACCGCAGAGGCGGGGCTCGGCGGCAGCTGCGGCTGGGAGGGCGCCGGCCCGCACCCGCACGACCGGGTCAGCCCCATCTCGTACGCCTCACGGATCCGCACCCCCGTGCTGATCCTGCACGGCGAGGACGACACGAACGTGCCGCTCGGCCAGTCCGTGTACTTCCACCGGGCCCTGCGGCGGTTCGGCGTCGAGCACCAGTTCGTCGTCTATCCCGGGGAAGGACACTCCATCCAGGACCGCGACCACCAGCTCGACCTGCTCCGCCGCACCCGTGCGTGTGACCTGCTGCGCTGGAACCCCGCCGACGACGCGGGCGCCGAATCACTGCGCGCCAAGGTGCCGCTCCAGCAGCGCAACGCCGCCAACGCCGCCACTCAGCGCAACCCGGCGCTGCCCGCCGGCACCCAGCTGCTTACCCTGGCCGGCGACTACGGCAACGCCTTCTTCGAGAGCCACCCCTACACCAACGAGTTCAGCCAGTACCTGTTCAACTACTGGCAGTACGCCGACTTCTACGGCTCCTGGCACGGCATGCCCACCCAGGGAGTCCCGGTGAACTACTATGACCCGGCCGCCGACTGGCGGGAGAAGTGGTTCGAGTTCGGGATGCTCAACCTGCCCAACCCCGGCTACACCAACGCCGCCCACGCCAACGGGGTGCGCTCGCTGGGCTGCATCTTCTTCTCTGACAACGACCGCGGCGACCAGACCTACTCCGAGCTGCTGGTCCGCGACGCCGCCGGCGGCTTCCCCGTGGCCGCCAAGCTGATCCAGGTCGCCAAGTTCTACGGCTTCGACGGCTACTTCGTCAACCAGGAGGCGCGGGTCGCCCCGGCGGACATCCCGGTGTACAAGCAGTTCCTGAAGCAGCTGCGCGACGGCGGCATCTACGTGCAGTGGTACGACTCCATCGACAACTCCACGGGCGCCATCTCGTACCAGAACGAGTTCAACGCGGTGAACGGCCCGTTCGTGCGCGACTCTCGGCTCGGCGACGTGTCCGACTCCATCTTCCTCAACTACTGGTGGAACCGGACCAAACTCACCAACTCCAAGAGCTACGCCGCCGGTCTCGGCCTGGACTCCCGCAAGAGCGTCTTCGCCGGGGTCGAGGCCGGGCAGTACCAGTTCAACCAGCCGTACAACCTCGAGGACAACCTCGACGCCGCCGGCGCGCCGATGAACGCCATCGCCACGCTCGGCGCCGACTTCGTCTCCTCCGACTACGCGAACAAGACCGACGACGCCGCGCAGCGGGACGTCTTCGACCGGGAGCGCCGCTGGTGGACCGGCTCCTCGGCCGGCGCCCCCACCCCCGAGGGCACCTGGAAGGGGATCTCCAAGTACGTCGCCGAGCGCTCCGTCATCGGCGGCACCACGTTCGCCACCTCCTTCAACACCGGCCACGGCCTGTCCACCTGGACCAAGGGCCGGCTGTCGAACCCGAAGGAGTGGGGCAACATCAACCTCCAGGACATCCCGGTCACCTGGCAGTGGTGGATCGACGCGGCCGGGACGCCGCTCAGCGCCGACTTCGACTACGGCCCCGCGTACACGCCGGCGAGCCGGTTCTCGTACCAGAAGATCGGCGCCTACAACGGCGGCAGCTCGCTCGTGCTCAGCGGCACGCTCGACGGCGACAACACCGTACGGCTCTACAAGACGGACCTGCAGGTCGCCAAGGGCTCGACCCTCGACCTGACCTACACCAAGCCCTCGGCCAGCGACGACTCCGAGCTGCGGCTCGGCCTCGTGCTCGCCTCCGACCCCGCCAAGGTGGTCCAGCTGCCGCTGGCCGGCTCGGGCCGACGCACCACGGGCTGGACCACGCGGTCAGTGGACCTGTCGGCGTACGCCGGCCGGCGCGTCGCCGCGCTCGGCCTGGTCGTCGCCGCCGGCGCCCGCCCGATCCAGGGGTACCAGGTCAACCTCGGCGCGCTGGCCCTGCGCGACGGCAAGGACCGCACCCCCGCGGCGCCGCAGGACCTGCGCATCACCCAGCTGCTGCCCGAGACCGGCGAGCTGTTCCTGGCCTGGAAGAGCGCCGGGTACGACAAGGTGCGCCGGTACGACGTCTACCTCGACGACACCTACCTCGGCGGGATCTACGACGACGTCTACTACGTCAAGCGCTTCACGGCCACGTCGGGGACGATCAGGCTGGTGGCGGTCGGCCCGGACGGGTCCGAGAGCCCGGCCGCGACCACCTCGTTCGACCTGGCCACGGCGCCGGCCAAGGTGAAGGCGTCGGCCAAGCCGGACGGCACGCTGACCGCCTCCTGGACTCCCCCGGCGAACGGCCGGCCCGTCACGCTGAAGGTCCAGAGCCTCGACACGTCCCGCCCGTACAGCAAGGAGGTCGAGCTGCCCGGGACCAGCACGGGCATGACGCTGACCGGGGTGCCCGTCAACGGCGACGGCTACCTGCTCACCCTGCGGGCGGGGCCTGGCACGGCCACCGCCGTGCGCGGGAAGTTCGCCGACACCGAGATCGCGCCCTACCCGGCGTCGGCGGTGAAGATCAGCGGGAACACGTTCACCTTCTCCCGGCCGACCCTTGCGGACTGGCACACCCTGACCGTCCTTGAGAACGGCCAGGCGAAGTCGTTCGCGACGACGTACGGGTCGGGCGCCAAGCCGTACATCATCCGCGGCCGCACCACCCGGGCGGCCGAGACCGTGACCATGTCCAGCGCCGGTGGCAAGGTGGTCGCGGTGCTGGAGGACTACGCCGGCAACAAGGCGACGACGGTGCTGCGCGGCAACTGATCACAGGGCGCCGCGGCCCTTCGCGGCGCCCCTCACCACAACGCCCACACCGCTCGGGAACGGTGACGCAGCCACCGCCCAGCGTGCTGGCCGCCTTCGGGCTGGCCACACCCGTCCACCCGCTCGCCGGCGGCCGGGGACGGAGCTTCCGGGCCGGCGACGCGGTCGTGAAACCCGTTGACGACGCGGAAGAGGCCGAATGGTCCGCGCGGATGTTCGCGGGCCTGTCCCCCACCGCCGGTTTCCCGGGTCCCCGGCCGGCCTCACCGAGACCGAGCAAGCCGCCCTGGCCGCCCGGCGAACCCCGTGGCGGCGCCGGAAATTGAGCGGCGGGCCCCGGATCAGGAGGGATAGGGTTGCCCGCGTGATTTCCTCCCGGCTCGGCGCATACCGATCATCCCAGGCAGGCCCCGTGGGCGATGCGCGCTGACGCGCGGCCGGTGAGCCGGTCGCTGTGGCGCGACCGTGACTTCCTGATCTTCTGGTGTGCCCAGACGCTGTCCGTGGCGGGCGACTCGTTCGCGCTCATCGCGGTGCCCCTCCTCATCCTCGACGTCACCGGCTCCGTCGCCCAGATGGGGCTGCTCACCGGCGTGTCGGGGGCGGCGTCGGTGGCGGCCGGGGTGTTCGCGGGGGTGCTCGCCGACCGGTTCGACCGGCGCCGGCTGCTCATCGCCTGCGACGTCATCCGGCTCGTGCTGTACGTGACGATCCCGGTGGCCTGGGCGTTCGGCCAGCACGTCTGGCTCCTGTACGCGGTGCTGCCGCTGGCCGCCGCCGTGGGCATGGTCTTCCAGGTCACGTACGTGGCCGCGGTCCGCGGCCTGGCCGGCGAGAAGCGCGTCACCGAGGCCAACAGCATGCTGTACGCCACGGCCGCCGCGGCGGGCATCCTCGGTCCCACCCTGGCCGGGGTGGTCAGCGGCCACCTGGGCCCGACCGCCGCGATCGCCATCAACGCCGCCAGCTTCGGGCTGTCCGCGCTCGGCGTCCTGCTGACCCACGCCTCCCGGTACGCCGTCGAGACCGTCGAGCCGGTGGAGCCCGCGCCCGGCCGGCGGCCGTGGCGGGAGCTGCTGGCCGGGGCGGAGTTCCTGCTCCGGCACCCGGTGCTGCGCACCCTGACCATCCTGCTGTCGTTCTTCATCTTCATGACGCTCGGGCTGACGGACATCGTCATCTACCGGCTCAAGCACGACCTCGGCCAGCCCGATTCCGTGGTGGGCGTCGTGCTGGGGGTCGGGGCGGTCGGCACGATGGCCGGTTCGGCGCTGGTGGCCCGGATGCGGCGGATTCTCGGGTTCGGACCGTTGTGGATCGGGGCGCAGATCGTGTCAGGCCTGGCCATCCTCAGCCTCGGGCTCGCCGGCTCCGTGTGGGGCGTGGCCGCCATCATGGCCCTCTACCTGGCGTGCGTGAGCCTGGCCGGCATCAACTCCATGTCGCTGCGGCAGCAGGTCACACCCCCTCACCTGCTGGGCCGGGTGACGTCGGCGTTCTGGACGATCCACTTCTCGCTCGGGCCGGTGGGCGCGGCCGCGCTCGGCTGGGGCGCCGCGCACTACGGCGCGACGACGGTGTTCGTCGTCGCGGGGGCCTCCTGCCTGCTGCTGGCGCTGATCGCGCTGGCCACCCCGGTACGCCAGCGCCACCCCGAGAAGGCATGAGGTCACGCCCATGACGAAGGACGGCACCGCCGGCGTCGCGGCATGGCTGTGGCGCGAGGTGGATCCCGGCGACTGGTCCGGCGCGGCGCTGCGACCGGCGGCCGAGGGGCGCGGCCGGCTGATGCCGGTGCCGGTGGCGGAGGAGCGCGGCCGGCTGGTCCCGGTGGCGGAGCATGAGCGGCGGTACGCGGGCGATCGTGAATATCGGGGCCTGACCGTCCCCCTCTCCCTGGATGGGGAACCGGCCGCCGCGTTCCGGCGGCACGCCGAGGCGGTGGAGGCCGCGATCGGCCCGGCCGACAGCGTCGGCAGCCACGGCCAGACCGGCCCCTGGTACGACCCGTCGCCGGACTGGGGAGCCCCTTTCCTGCGCTGGCGGCGGCCCGGCACCGAATCGCTGGAACTACGTGCCACCGCGACCGGCGCGGAGCTCTCCCTGCAGCCGACAGAACCTTACGAGGAGTGGCGGCGGGCCACGTTCGAGTGGAGCGAGCCGTCGCAGTCGCCGGGTGGATTCGTCATCGAATATCTGACCCCCGCCAACGAGGGGCTGAGCACGCCGGGCGGGTGGCGGGTGCCCCGGTGGGCGGCGCTGCCGCCGCTGCTGGGGGCGTTCCTGCGCACGCTGCCCGCCGAGACCGGCGCGATCGGCAGGAACGTGAGCGTCACCCTGTTCGCGGGAACCCGCTCCGTCCTCGCCATCCGCTCCGCCGGACGGCTCACCGTCGAGGGCTGGTTCAAGCACTTCTCGCCGGGCGCGGAACAGGGCTGGTCACAGCGGGCCGAGCGGACCGTGCGCTCCTGGACGCTCGACGCGGGCGGCCCCGGCGAGGTGGACGGCGAACGGCTGGCGCGGCACCTCGTCGACGTCCTCAAGGCGGAGAAGGTGTCCTCCCCGGCGAGGCTGAGCAAGCACGTGCACGGCCCGGAGGGCGCGCACACGGTGCTGCTCGGCCTCGGCTTCTGACTCGCGGGCGGCGTGCAAGTGCGCGGCTGTATCGAGCGCGAACGCGGCGCTGCATCCGGCCCATGTCGGGCCGATCCGCGAGGCAGGCGGCGCGCTGGAAAGCGATTGCTGAGGCTGCCTGATCACCCCTAGGGTGGCGGGCATGTCCCTGTTGACCTACGACCGGATGCGGGCCGAGATCGCCGGGCAGACCGAGCTGCTGCGATCGCTCATCAAGAACGCGGACATGAAGACGCCCGTTCCCACCTGCCCTGGGTGGTCTCTGGGGCAGTTGCTGCGGCACGTCGGCGAGGCCCATCGCTGGATGGGGACGGTCGTGGCGTCGCGGTCCGTGGAGCCGGTCTCCGACGAGCGGATCAACGACCTCGACGCGTACACGGACGAGGTGGCGGCCGAGCTCGATCCCTGGCTCGGGGAGGGCGCGGAGCGGCTGGTGGAGGCGTTGCGCGGGGCCGAGGGGCCCGTGTGGACGCCGCAGGGGCTGGACACGCCGGCGTTCTGGGCGCGGCGGGCGCTGTTCGAGACCGTGCTGCACCGGGCCGACGCCGCGCTCGCCCTGGGCGCCGGCTTCGAGGTCGACGACGAGGTCGCCATCGAAGGGCTGGAGGAGTGGCTGGGGTTCAGCTGCGTGCCGGAGGCGTACGAGGGGCATGGGCTGCTCGGCCCGGGACGGGCGCTGAGCTTCAACGGCGAGTGGCTGGTCGACCTCGGCGGGGACGCGCCCTTCTGGAGGCGCGGGCAGGGGGACGCCTCGGTGACGGTTCGCGGGCCGGTGAGTGAGCTGCTCCTGTTCGTCTACCGGCGCCCCGCGCCGAAGGTCGAGGTCTCCGGGGATGCGGCGCTGCTCGGGCGGTGGCTGGAGCGGTCCGGGTTCTGGCTGGAGGAGGAGGACGGCTGAGTCCGGCCCCATGAGCAGTCCCAGCCTGGACGAACGCCTGGCCGGCATCGGGATCACCGGCCTCGAACCGCTGGGGCGGGGCCTGGAGTTCTCCGTCTTCCGCGGCCGGCCGGGCGACGGCGGGCCGCCGGTCGCCGTCCGCGTCGGCGAGCGCCGCTTCGACTCCAACGCCAACGACCCTCTGGTCGACACCCGCGCCCTGCTGCGCCAGGAGTACCGGCTCACCCGCCTGCTGGGCGACCACGGGCTGCCCGTGCCCGAGCCGGTCGCCCTCGTCCTCGCCGAGACCCCGGACGAGCCGGACCTCCTGATCAGCCGCTACGTGGAGGACGACGGATCCGAGCTGGACGGCTTCCTGCTCGGCGAGCTCCTGGCGCGCCTCCACGCGGTCCCGCTGCCCGGACCGCGACCCGTCGCCGCCGAACACCTGACGGCGCCCCGGCTCGTGGTCGGCAGGATCCTGCGCCGCTGGCGGGAGATCGCCCGCCTCAGGGACGGCTGGCCGCCGCCCCCCGCCCCCGGACGGCTGCTCCCGATCGCCGCGCCGCTCGGCCGTGGCTCCCTGCTCCACCTGGACGTCCGCAGGGCGAACGTCCGCTGCCACCAGGGCCGGGTACGCGCCCTCCTCGACTGGTCGAACGCCCTGCACGCCCACCCCGCCCTGGAGTTCGGGCGCCTGGGAGAGTTCGCCAGGCTCCCGGAGAACCAGCTCGACCTCGAGGCGTTGCGCGCCGGCTACGCGCGCCACGCCGAGCCCCCGCCCGACGCCGGGCCGCTCGCGCTGCTGTGCCGGCTGGACGCGGCGGTGATGCTCGCCCTCGTCTTCCTCTCCGAGTCACCCGACCCCGCCCGCGCGGACACCGCCGTGGAACGGGTCCTCGAGCTGGCCGCGCCGTGAGGTCAGGCGGCCGGGTCGTCCCCGATGACCGGGGCAGTATGGGTGTCCACGTCCACGGCAGAGCGGGCGACGATCTCGCCGTCGCTGACCAGGGCGATGTGCAGCCGGCCGCTCGTCGAGCCGTCCGGCAGCGCGGCGCCGACCTCGGCGGGGCCGCTGAGCAGGAACGGCTTGGCCTCGACCCAGGGGCCCGCCGCGCCGAAGGCGTCAGGGGCGGGGCCGAACACCGGGGTCCAGGCGGTGTGCAGGTGGCCGTTGACCGGCTCGCTCCCGTGGTGCGAGACGCGGACGGGCACGGTGACCTCGCGCGACTCGCTCAGCAGGTCGCGGCCGGGCGCGACGGGGACGACGTCCAGCACGAGCGTGGTGGTGGCGTTCACGTCGGCGGGGCGCACGCCGGCCAGGTCCTTGGCGCGGCGTTCGAAGTCCAGCAGGCCCGCGGACTCGTGCTCGACGTCGTACAGCTCGGTGTAGACGTAGCCGGCCAGGCGGTCGTGGCGGCGCAGCTCCTGGGTCTGCCAGCGCAGGTGCCAGGCCCGCTCGACGCAGGTGAAGCCGCCGCCGTACTCGCTGTTGAGGTTGGGCAGCCCGCGCAGCGGCTGTGACGGGGATCCGGCCAGCTTCTTGCGCACGACGTAGTCAGGGCCGAGCCGGACGGGGAAGTCGTCCTGCTCGCCGTCCATCAGCGCGGCCACCGTCCGGCCCCAGGAGGCGGCGGACTCGTCGTAGTAGTGCCAGTCGAGCAGGTCCGTCTTCACGTGGGTCCAGCCGGAGTTGTCCACGGCCGGCCTGCTCGGGTCGAGGGCCTTGAGCAGCTCGTACGCCCGCGCCGCCGCCTGCTGCCTGGCCGGGTCGCCCGGGATGTCCCAGTCCAGGCCCCATTCCTCGTTGTACAGGCCCCAGATGACGATCGCGGGCGAGTCGCCGTCGCGCTCCACCATCGGCGCGATCTGCTCCTCGAACGCGCTCACCGACTCCGCCGAGAAGCGGCCGGTCGAGGCGGGCTCGGCCCACACCAGCATGCCGAGCACGTCGGCGTGGTGGACGAAGCGGGGATCCTCCAGCTTGAGGTGCTTGCGTACCAGGTTGTAGCCCGCCGCGGCGGCCAGCTCGATGTCGCGGCGCAGCGCGGCGTCGTCGGGGGCGGTGATGCCGGTGCGGGGCCAGTAGCCCTGGTCGAGCACGCCGCGCACGAACAGGCGGCGGCCGTTGAGATACAGGTCCTCGCCGATCACCTCGACGCGGCGCAGCCCGGTGTAGGCGGCGACCTCGTCGGTGCCGTCGGCCGAGGTCAGGCGGGCGTCCACGTGGTAGAGGTGCGGGTCGTCCGGGGACCAGAGCCGGGGCCCGGCGACGGGGAGCACCGCCCGCGCCACCCCCTCCACGACCGGGACCTCCACCGTCGCGTCCGTGCCGCGCAGGGTCAGGCGCAGCGCGGACTCCGACGGCCCCGCCACCCGGGCCTCCACCTCGATGGCGTCCAGCCCCGCCGACGGGCGCAGCTTCAGCCTGGCCAGGTGCGTGGCGGGCCGGGCCTCCAGCCAGACGCTCTGCCAGATCCCGGACGACGGGGTGAAGCAGACGCCGTCGTAGTCGTCGCGCGGGATGCTGCGCTGCTTGCCGTGCGCGAGCTCCCGCTTGTCCAGCGGCGCGCAGACCCGTACCACGACCTCCTGCGGGCCGTCGCCGCGCAGCGCGTCGGTGATGTCGGCCTCGAACGGCGTGTAGCCGCCCCGGTGCGTGACCACCTCGACGTCGTTGACCCAGACCGTGGCCTCGTGGTGCACGGCCCCGAAGTGCAGCACGACCCGCTGACCCGCCCACCCGGCGGGGACGGTGACCGGGCGGCGGTACCAGGCCACGGGCAGCCAGTGGGCCTCGATGCCCGACGCGGGGGTCTCCCAGGCGAAGGGCACGGTGATGGTCCTGTTCCAGCCGGGCTCGGTGTCGGCCCGGAAGTCCCACTCGCCGTTCAGGCTCGACCAGGAGTGCGACCGGTCGAAGTGGGGGCGGGGGTATTCCATGGTGCTCTCTTCCATAAGGGTGAGGGTCAGCCCTTGACGCTGCCCGCGAGGATGCCGTTGATGAAGTGGCGCTGCAGCAGAACGAAGATCACCAGCAGCGGCAGCATGGCGATGCTGCCCGCGGCGAGCAGCTCGCCCCACACGGTGGCGAAGTCGGCGCCGATCCGGTTGCCGGTGACGTTCTGCGCGAGGGTGGACAGGACCACCTGGAGGGTCTGGTGCGAGGTGTCGTTGACGGCGACGACCGGCCAGACGAAGTCGTTGTAGACGTTCATGGTGGTCAGGACCGCGAGCGCGGCCAGCCCGGGACGGATCACGGGCAGCACGACCTTGGCGAAGATGCCGAACTCCCCCGCGCCGTCCACCCGGCCCGCGTCGATGAGCTCGTCCGGGATGGCGGCGATGGTCTGCCGCATCCAGAAGATGCTGAACGCGTCGATGCTGCCCGGCAGGATGAGCGCCTGGTACGTGTTCACCCAGCCGAGCGCGCTCATCTCCAGCAGCAGCGGGATGATCAGCACCAGCGTCGGCAGCATCAGCGTCAGCAGCACGACGCCGAACAGCAGGTTCTTGCCCGGGAAGGCGTACTTGGCGAAGGCGTACCCGGCCAGCGGGCAGAAGAACATCGTCATGGCGCCCCTGACCACCAGCACCAGCGCCGTGTTCGCGAACCCGGTGCCGATCGGCACGTCGGCGAACATGGCCCGGTAGTTGTCGAGCGTCAGCGCGCCGATCGAGAGGGGGTCGGCGATGATGTCGGCCGCCGGCTTGAGCGAGGAGCTGACCGCCCACCAGATCGGGTACAGGAACACGATCGCGAGCAGCGCCAGGACCGCGTACTGCAGGGGTCCGGGGCGGGTCTCGTTCATGACACCTCGTCTTTCGGCCGCAGCAGCCTGACCGACACCAGCGACAGGCCGAAGACCAGCAGGACCAGCAGGAACGAGTTCGCGGCGCCGGTGCCCAGGTCGGAGGCGGTGATGTGGTCGTACAGGTAGAGGCCCGCGGTGGTGGTGGAGCCGTACGGGCCGCCTTCGGTGACCACGAACGGCTCGGCGAACATCTGGAAGACGGCCAGGGTCTGCACGACCACCAGGAACGCCATGCTCCGCCGCACCAGCGGGACGGTGATCGACCAGAACTGGCGCCACCGGGAGGCGCCGTCGAGGGCGGCGGCCTCGTACACGCCTCCGGGGACGGCCTGGAGGCCGGCGAGCAGGATGATGATCGCGAACCCGGTGGTCTTCCACAGGAACAGCAGCGCCAGCGTCGGCTTGGACCACGTCGTGGACGTCAGCCAGCCCACGTCGGGCAGGCCCACCAGGTTGAGCAGATAGTTGACCAGGCCGTAGTCCTGGTCGAACACCACGATCCAGACCTGCGCCATGGCGACCAGCGGCGTCACGAACGGCGCGATGAACGCAACCCGGAACAGCCCGCGCAGCCGCAGCTTGGCGTTGGCCAGCAGCACCGCGCCGCCCAGCCCGGCCACGACCTGGATCGGCACGATCAGCAGCCACATGACGGCGCTGTTGCCGAGCGAGGCCCAGAAGTCCGGGCTGGTCAGCAGGTAGAGGTAGTTGTCCGCGCCGACCCAGTGGGCCGTGCCCGCGCCGCGCCAGCGCATGAAGCTGAGCTGGAGCGCGTAGATCAGCGGATAGATCCCGAACGCGGCGAAGACGAGGAAGAACGGGGCGATGAACAGGTACGGCGACAGCCGTGTGACCCTCATGAGCGGTCGATCAGGTTGCGCTGGATCTTCTCGGCCGACTCCGTGATCACCTGGTCGGGCGACATCTTGCCCTCGATCAGGCGCTGCACGTTGTTGCCGAGGTAGTCCACCGACTGGGCCCACCACCAGGGGATGGGCGCGGCGGCCGGGATGGTGCCCGCGGCCTCGACGGCGACCTTCCACAGGTCCTGGCCGCCGAGCGCCTCGATGGGCTTGAACAGCGGCTTGGCCGGGTCGAGCGCGGGGGTGAAGCTGGGGATCGAGGTGGACAGGCCGCCCGGGTAGACGGCGTTGGGGCCGTACACGGCGGTGTAGCCGGGCTCCTTGAAGCACAGGAACTCGTAGAGCAGCCAGGCCAGCTCGGGGTTTCTGGCCTTGGCGGGGATGACGAAGCTGCTGCCGCCCATGGCGCCGCTGCGCGCGCCGCCCGGGGTCCAGGCCGGCAGCGGCGCGGCCCGCCACTTGCCCTTGGTGGCCTTGAGCAGTTGCTGCGGCGCGAACGACCACCAGATGGCCCACGGCACGAACACCTGCTGCCCGCTGTCGAGCGTGTTGACGTCGGCGGGCTCCAGGTAGGGGGCGTGGGTGACCAGGCCGTCCTTGACCGCGCTGTCGATCCAGCCGAAGATCCGCCGGTATTCGGCGGAGTCCAGCCGCAGCTTGCCCCGGGCGTCGGTGAGGCTGGTGCCCTGCTGGTTGGCCAGCATCTCCAGCCAGAGCTGACTGAGGAACGGGGTCTTCTCCAGGTGGATCGGCCTGGTCCTGGGGTCCTTCTCCTTGACCGTCCGGGCGGCGGCGAGCAGGTCGTCGTACGTGGCCAGGCCCGCCGGATCCACTCCGGCGCTCTCCAGCACGTCCTCGCGGTACCAGAGCAGGCCGGGGTCGAGGTCCCACGGGACGCCGTAGATCTTGCCGTCCACGGTGTTCACGGACAGCTTGTACGGCGAGGTCTTGTCCCGGTACGGCGCGATGAGGTCGGTCAGGTCGTACAGGTGCTCGGCCTGCCCGCCGATCTTGGCGTCGTCCCAGAAGCTGCCGTCGGGCACGTCGGTGCCGCTGATGAGGGTGTTGGCCAGCTTCGCGTCGATGTCCACGGCCTGGTGGTTCACCTTGACGTTCGGGTACGCCTCGCGGAACTTGCCGATGGCCGCGTCGAACACCTTGAACAGGTCGCCCGACCGGTTCCAGACGGTGATCTCACCCTTGACCGACGACGCCGACGAGGCGGGCGCGGCCAGCTTGCTCGGCTGCGCGCTCGGGCCGCCCGGCGCGCACGCCGCCAGCGAACCGGCGGCGGCGATGCCCAGGGCGCCCTTGAGGAAACCGCGCCGGTCTATGAGGGGTGTGGACATTCTCTGACTCCTCGGCCTGGGCTCATGTTGGGGCTCTGCAACGATGCAGACATAATGCATACTTGTCTGCAACGATGCAAGAGCGGGTTTAGGATCTTCCGTGACAAGGCGATCTCATGCCGACTTCTGAGATCGCCACGCGGGAGCCTTCGGGTGTAGAGGAGACGCATGGCCGGTCCAACGCTGCGCGATGTCGCCAAACGGGCGAATGTATCGATTCGCACCGTGTCCAACGTGGTCAACGGTTACGCACCGGTGTCAGACGAGCTGCGTGCCCGGGTGCAGGCCGTGCTGGACGAGCTCGACTACCGTCCCAACCTCATCGCGCGCAATCTCAAGCAGGGGCGCACCGGGATGATCGCCCTGGTGGTGCCCGAGCTGGACGTGCCGTACTTCGCCGAGCTGGCTCGCGAGGTGATCACGGCGGCCCGCGCCCGCGGCTACGTGGTGATGGTCGACCAGACCGACGGCGACGGCGACCGGGAGCGCGAGCTGCTCGGGCGGGACTCGCGGGCCACGATGTTCGACGGGCTGCTGCTCAGCCCGCTGACGATCTCCGCCGAGGAGCTGCGCGGTCGCGCCAACCGGATCCCGATCGTGCTGCTCGGCGAGCACATCTTCAACGGCAGCTTCCACCACGTGGCCATCGACAACGTCGCCGCCGCCCGCGAGGCCACCACCCATCTGCTGGACCTGGGCCGCCGCCGGGTGGCCGCCATCGGCGACCAGCCGTACGCGACCGGCGAGACCGCCCAGCTCCGCACCGCCGGCTACCGCCAGGCGCATGCCCGCGCGGGCCTGGAGGTGGATGAGCGGCTCGTCGTCTCCACCCCGCACTTCCACCGGCGGCTGGGCGCCGAGGCCATGGAGCACCTGCTCGCCCTGCCCGAGCCGCCCGACGCGGTGTTCTGCTACAACGACCTGCTCGCCCTGGGTGCGATCAGGGCGCTGACCAGGGCCGGTCGCCGCGTCCCCGACGACGTGGCCGTGGTCGGCCTGGACGACATCGAGGAGGGCCAGTACAGCACGCCCAGCCTGACCACGATCGCCCCGGACAAGGGGGAGATCGCGCGCCGGGCGGTGAGCACGCTGATGGACACGATCAGCGGCTCGTCCGCCGCGCCCGCCGAGATCATCGTGCCGCACCGGCTGATCGTCAGGGAGAGCACCGCCGGCTGACCCGGGGCGCTCTAGCCGGACAGCTCGAGAGCGGCGTCGAGCAGGCTGCGGGTGTACTCGTGCCGGGGCGCCCCCAGCACGTCCGTCGCCTGCCCTTCCTCCACCACCACACCCTGGCGCATGACGGCGATCCGGTCGGCGATCTGGTGCACCACGCCGAGGTCGTGGGAGATGAAGAGCATCGCCAGATGGTGGCGCTCGCGCAGGTCGACCAGCAGCCGGAGGATCTGCGCCTGGACGGACACGTCCAGGGCGGACACCGCCTCGTCGCACACCAGCAGCCGGGGCCGGACCGCGAGCGCGCGGGCGATGCTGACCCGCTGGCACTGCCCGCCGGACAGTTCGGCCGCCCGCTGCCCGGCGACGCTCGCGTCGAGGCCGACGTCGTCGAGCAGGCGGTGCAGCGCGGCGGTGCGGTCGCCGGACGGCGCCGAACTCGGATGGGTGCGCCACGCCTCGTCGATGATCGCGGCGACGGTCATGCGCGGGCTGAGCGACGACCGCGGGTCCTGGAAGACCATCTGCGCGGCACGCTGCTGCGCCGTCGTCCGCCGCCCGACCGGCCCCAGGGCCACGCCGTCGAGCAGGACGGCGCCGGAGTCGGGCCGGACGAGGCCGACGATCGCGCGGGCCACCGTGGTCTTGCCCGATCCCGACTCCCCGACCACCCCCACGATCTCGTCGGGGGCCACGGTGAGGCTCACGCCGTCGACCGCGACGAAGTCCCCGGACCGGCGGGCGGCGCGCGGCCGGAACCACGCGGCACGCCGGCCGAAGCTGACCCGCAGGTCCCGCACCTCGAGCAGATCGACGCTCATCGCTGCAGCAGCTCCTCGGCGAAGTGGCACGCGGCCCACCGGCCGGGCGCGACGGTTCTGGTCTCCGGCTCCTCGGTGCGGCACCGCTCGCGGGCCAGCGGGCACCGGGGGTGGAAGGCGCACCCCGGCGGGCGGTTCGCCGGGGTGGCCGGCGTGCCCGGCAACGGGTGGGCCAGCGCGGTACGGGTCCGCACCGCGGGCACGCTGTCGACGAGTGCGCGGGTGTACGGGTGAGCCGGGCCGGCCAGCACCGCCTCGGTGGGGCCGCGCTCGGCGACCCGGCCCGCGTACATGACGACGACCTGGTGCGCGACGTGCGCCACCACCCGCAGGTCGTGGCTGACGAGGAGCATCGCCAGTCCCTCGTCCTGCTGGATGGAGCGCAGCAGGCGCAGGATGCGCGCCTGGACGGTCACGTCCAGCGCCGTGGTGGGCTCGTCGGCGAGCAGCAGCGCCGGGCTGCCCGCCAGCGCGAGGGCGATCATGGCCCGTTGCCGCATCCCGCCGGAGAACTCGTGCGGGTAGCCGCGCATCCTGCTGTCCGGTTCGGGGATCCCCGCCCGCTCGAGCAGTTCGAGCACCCGCCGGCGCACCTGGTCGCGGGGGCGGCCGGCGCGGCGGAGGATCTCGCCCACCTGGCGGGCGATCGTCTGGGTCGGGTTGAGCGCGGCCAGCGGGTCCTGGAAGATCATCGCGATCTCGTGGCCCCGCAGCCGGCGCCGGCGGGCGGGGCTCGCCTTCAGGAGGTCGTCGCCGCGCCAGCGCAGCTCCCCGCCGGTCGCCGCCCCTTCCGGGAGCAGGCCGATGACGGCGTTCGCGGTCATCGTCTTGCCGCTGCCCGACTCGCCGATGAGCCCGACCGTCGTCGCCGGCGGGATGTCGAACGTCACCCGGTCGACGACGCGGACCGGGCCGCGGGCGCCGGGCAGGTCGACGACCAGCCCGGCCACCTCGAGCAGGCCGTCCACCTCGACCGGCGCCTCGACCGGGGTCCGCATGCCGCTCATGAGCTGCTGACCCGCACGCCGGCGAAGTCCGGCAGCCCGTTCGGGTCCGGGGTGACGCCGGTGACGCGGTGGTTCCAGGCGTAGGCGTACTTGACCGCCATCGGGAACATGCCGACCGCGTCCTGCCAGATGATCTTGCTGGCCTCGCCGTACAGCTTGACCCGCTCGTCGCTGTCCGAGCTCGCCCCGGCGGCGGCGAGCAGCTTGTCGAGCTCGGGGTTGCAGTAGCCGTTGCGCTTGGCCGCGCAGGGGTAGAGCCGGCCGAGCGTGTTGGCCGCGTCGAACGTGGGGTTCGACAGCTGCTGGAAGTTGACGTCCCAGTTCAGGGCGAGCAGGTCCTTGGTGAACACCGCCTGCTCCTTCTCCAGCAGGTCCACCTGGACGCCGATCTTCTGCAGGTCGGAGACGATCGCCTGGTTGAACGGCCGGAACTCGGCGTTGGCGAACTGCAGCCGCAGCTTCGTGGAGAAGTCGAACTTGGCGTCGGTCAGCGCGGCCTTCGCCGCGGCCGGGTCGTAGCGGACGGGCTCCTGGGGAGCGTAGCCGAGCGTGACCGGCGAGACCGGGGCGTCGGCCAGGGTGCCCGTCTGCGGATAGAGCCGCTTGATGATGGTGGCGAAGTCGACCGCCTGCCACAGCGCCCGCCGCACCTTGGCATCCTTCAGCGCGGGCGTGGAGGAGTTGAACCACATGGTGAACACGGCGGTGCTCGGCACCGTCTCGACCTTGAGGGTGGAGTCGCGCTGCAGCTCCGCGAGCTGGTCGTCGGGGATGCCCCAGGCGAGGTCCACCTCGCCCGTCCGCAGCGCGGTCAGCCGGGCCGCGAGCTCGGGCATCTTGCGGATGGTCACCCGCTTGACCTGGGGCGCGCCGCCGTAGTGGTCGGGGTTCGGCACCAGCACGAGCGTCCCGGACGGGTCGAACTTCTCCACCTTGAACGGCCCCGACCCGACCGGGTGCTGGAAGAACGCCGGATTCTCGCCGGTCAGGCTGCCGGGCAGCACGTAGAAGATGGCGAGCTTGTACGGGACCGCCGCGTCCGGCTTCGGCGCCTTCAGCACGACCTCGGTGGGCGACGAGGCGGTCATCGTGTAACCGACGAAGTTGGCCGCGTTGGTGCTCTTGAGATCCATCATCCGCTTGAACGAGGCGACGACGTCGTCCGCGGTGACGGCCTTGCCGTCGCTGAACTTCACGCCCTGGCGCAGCGTGAACGTCCACTGCGAGGCGGAGCCGTCGGGCTTCCACGCGGTGGCGAGGTCGCCCTCCAGGGTGCCGTCCGGGCGGGGCCGTACCAGCCGGCTGAAGATCGCCTTGGAGGCCAGCTGCGTGCCGGTGGCGCTGCCGCCCGTGGGGCTGGCCGGGTCGAGGCTCTCGATCGCGTAGGTGCCGGCGACGTTGATCTCGCCGCCGGCGCCACCGCCGCCGCCCGTGCCGCCGCCGGTGGCGGCGCTGCAGCCGCCGAGCACGAGGGTCGCGGCGGCGATGAGGGAAAGTGCCGCGAGCCGCGGCCTACCTGAGGCAAGGGGTCTGGTCATGGACGTCTTCCCGCCTTCCGGGGATGGTTCTTCGGGGGGTGCTCGTGATGGAAGGGGTTATGTGCCGGTAGGACAACGGCCGCCGCAGTCACCTGAGGTGTCCGCGTCCGTATCTGGCGGTGAGCTGGTCGCCGAGGATCCCGATGTTGATGATCAGCAGCGACAGCGCGACGCCGGGCAGAGTGGAGATCCACCAGGCGGTTTCGAGATACTGCTTTCCGTTCGCGATGGTCTGGCCCCAGGACACCGACGAGCCGGGCAGGCCGATGCCGAGGAAGCTGAGCCCGGCCTCGGCCAGCACGACGAGGGCGAACTCCAGCGTCGCCAGGGCCACGACCGGGCCGACCGTGAGCGGCAGGATGTGCCGGACCAGGATGGACGCCGGCCGTACGCCGAGCACGCGGGCCGCGTCGATCCAGGCCCGCTCCCGCATCGACAGGGCGACCCCGCGGGTGACCCGCGCGAAGGAGATCCAGGCCGTCGCGGAGAGCGCGATCACCACCACCAGGACGCTGCGCTCGAAGGCGCCGGCGATCACGATGGTCAGCAGGATCGCCGGGAAGGCGAGCAGGATGTCGATGCCGCGCGCGAGCACCGTGTCCAGCCAGCCACGGAAGTAGCCGGCGACGATGCCGACGGTCACGCCGATCACGCAGCAGACGACGACCGTCGAGACACCGATGATCATCGACGTGCGGGCGCCGTAGACGATCTGCGCGAGGACGTCACGGCCGAGGCCGTCGGTGCCGAGCCAGGCGACGCCGCCCGACGCGAGCCGCGATCCCGGGCCGAGCAGCCGGTCGTCGAGGGAGACGCGCACGGGGTTGTAGTCGAGGACCAGCGGCCCCACCCCGGCGACCAGGATGTACAGGGTGAGGACGGCGTACGGGATCCGGCTGAGCCACCGGCCGCGCACCACGGGCCGGCGGACGGCGACGGCGGTCATGCCGCACCGTCCAGCTTGATACGCGGGTCGAGCTGGGAGTACAGCAGATCGGCGACGAGGTTGAACAGCATCACGATGCCCGCGATCAGAAACGTGGCCGCCTGCACGACCGCGTAGTCACGGTTGGAGACCGCGTCCACCACCAGCGTGCCGAGCCCCGGCCAGGCGAAGACGTTCTCGACCACGACCGCGCCGCCCATCAGGCCGCCCATGTGCAGCCCGACGATGGTCACCACGGGGATGAGGGAGTTGCGCAGCGCGTGGCCGAGCAGCACCTGCTGCTCGGTGAGCCCTTTGGAGCGGGCCGTCTGGATGTACGGCTCGCGCATCGTCTCCGCGACGCTGGTCCTGGTCAGGCGGGCCACGATGGCGGTGAACGGCAGCGCCAGCGTGACCGCCGGCAGGATCAGGTGAGCCGGCGAGCCCGCCCCGGCGCTGGGCAGCAGGCGGAAGGCCAGCGCGAAGACGAGGATCAGCATGATGCCCACCCAGAAGGTGGGGAACGACTGCAGGGCGATGGTGCCCGCGGTGACCAGCCGATCGACCGCGCCGCCCGGGCGCGCGCCGGCCAGCAGCCCGAGCACAAGGCCGAGGGCCACGGCGATGACGGTGGAGGCGAGCATCAGGTCGGCGGTCGCGGGCAGGCGCTCGAACACCTCCGACATCGCCGGCCGATCGAACCGGTAGGAGTCGCCGAACTGTAACCGGGCCACCTCGCCGAGGTAGCCGAGGTACTGGCTGAACACCGGCCGGTCGAGCCCGAGCTTCCCGGTGAGCTCGGCCACCTGCTCCCGGCTCGCGTCCGGGCCCAGCAGGATCGTGGCCGGATCGCCCGGGGCGACCCGGACGATGAGGAAGATGAGCGAGGCGGCGCCCCACATCACCAGCACGCCCACGAGCAGTCGTTTGGCGATGACCCGGATCATGTGGGCTTACCTGGTTCGGTCACTGCTGTCTCCTTGGTGGGGCCACGGTCGCGCCCGGCATGAGGGGGCACTCGACGTTCTCTCTGCGGGCCTCCGGCTCGGGTGCCTCCAGCAGCCGCACCAGCAGGTGGGTGGCCTGCCGGCCCATCTGCTCCCGTGGGACCACCAGGCCGGTCCAGGGGGTGTCGGTGCGGTGCGCGCCGGTGGAGTCGCCCAGCACGACGACGCTCAGGTCGTCCGGGACCGACATCCCGTGCCGTCGCGCGCACTCCAGGAGCTCCTCGGCCAGGAGGACCTGCTCGGCGACCACGGCGGTGATGCCGCCGTGGCGGATCTCGGCCAGGAGGCCCGCCACGTCGTCGGCGGATTCCAGCGTCCACACCGGGCCCGTGAGCCGCCTGGCCTCACCGGCGGGCATCGCCCGCCGGAAGCCCTTCTCCCGGTCCCGGCTGGGCTGGGCGTCGCCGTCACCGATGCGGGCGTACGCGACGCGCCTGTGCCCGAGCTCGAAGAGCCGTTCGGTGAGCTGCTGGGTCGCCGTGGCGTAGTCGGCCGCCACGTAGGAGACCGGCTCTCCCGACACCTCCCGGTGTCCCACGTAGACGAAGGGGAAGCCGGTGTCGCGCAGCCGCTGGATCTCCTCGACGTTCGGGTCACGCCCGAGCAGCAGCGCGCCGTCCGCGAGCGACAGCCGGGTGGAGCCGTCGCGGAAGACCTGCCGCTCGCCGCCGAGGCTGGTGAACAGCAGGAGGTCGTAGCCGAGCTCCGCCGCCGCCTGCTCCATGCCGAGCAGGAACGGGAAGTAGAAGTCGACGCTGGTCGTCGGGAAGACCGGCTCGAAGGTGAACACGCCGATGATCTTGTTCTGGCCGCCGGCGAGGGATCTCGCCGAGGCGTTGGCGACGTAACCCCACTCGCGGATCGCCGCCAGCACCCGCTCCCGGGTCGCCTGGCTGATCCGGACGTCGGAGTCCCGCTCGTTCAGCACCAGCGAGACGGTGGCCTGGCTGACCCCCGCGAGGCGCGCGATGTCGGCCTGGGTCGGCCTCCGCGGTCCGCGACTCATCCGAGCCTCCTGCTAATGCGCCTGACCCAACGAACGCAAAGTGTGACCCTCGCTTCTGTGAGGCGTCAATGGACCTGGGCGAAAAAGAACGCGAGAAACAAGAGCGAATTACTAATACCCATTAGCATCTAGCGTCCCGCGTAGATCGCGGATACCGTCCGGAGCGTTTGCCGAGGGAGGTGCCATGGATACCGACCATCCGGTCACCGGCATGATCATCCCGCTCGTCACCGCGCTCGACCGGGGCGGGCGGCCCGACGCACCGGCCGTCCGGCGGCTGCTGGCCCACCTCGCGTCCGCCGGCGTCACCACGCTGATGCTGGCCGGCACCAACGGCGAGGGGCCGCTGCTGCCGGCCGACGCCGTCCGGGCGTACGCGGTGGAGGTGTCCGCCATGTGGCGCGACCTGGCCGGGGCGCCCGCCCGGGTCATGGTGGCCGCCGCCGGCACGGGCACCCGGGAGACCCTGCGGCGCATGGACCGCCTCGCGGAGCTCGACCTGGACGCCGTGGTCGTGCTCGCGCCGTCCTACTTCCGGCACACCGAGAGCGAGCTGCACGCGCACTTCCGCGACCTCGCCCGCCACGGCCGCCCCGTGGTCGTCTACAACAGCCCCGGGTACACCGGCAACCCCGTCCCCGTGTCCGTGATGCGCCGCCTGCTCGACGAGCCGGCCGTCATCGGGTTGAAGGACAGCTCGGGGGACGCCGCCCTGTTCGCCGAGTTCTGTGCCCTGGCCGGAGAACGCCCCGGCTTCCAGGTGGCCCAGGGTGCCGAACGGCAGCTCGCCGACGGGCTCCGCACGGGGGCCGCCGGGCTGGTGCCGGGGGTGGGCATGCTCGCGCCCGCGCTCTGCGTCGACCTGCTCAAGGCCGGCCGTGGCGGCGACCACGCCACCGCGGCGGCGCTGCAGCACGACGTCGACCGGCTGGCCGCGCTCTTCGGGGTCCGCCCCGGGGTCAGCGGCGTGGTCGTGATCAAGACCGCGCTCCACCTGCTGGGGCTCTGCCCGCCGCACGCCGCGGCGCCGTTCCTGCCTCTCACCGAAACCGAGCTCGCCGAGCTGCGCGCCGCGCTGGGCCGGATCCATGACCTCGTAGGACCACTCGACCCGCAATAGACCCGAGCACCCCCCAAGCTCCTGCCGAGGAGAGTCGCATGACCATGCCCATCAGCCGGCGGGCCTTCGCCCTCGGCGACTCGGGATAGGCGCTCCAGTATCCCCGCTCGGCGATGGCCGACAGCG
>NZ_JBSFTC010000187.1:0-22386 GCF_053590415.1 Nonomuraea sp. NPDC003201 | reverse complement strand
GGCCGGTGCGGGGCTGCGGCGGGAGCCCGAGCCGCTCGGCCCCGCCGCCCCCGTGCTGGTCGTGTCGGGCAGCCGCTCTCCGATCACCGCCCGTCAGATCGACGTGGCCGAACGGGCGGGATGGCGCGTGCTGGACGCCTTCAGCGGGCTTCGAGGCGCGACAGGCTCCTTCGCGGGGCTCCTCGCCGAGGTGGCGGAGAGCCTGGGGGAGGGGTGCCACACGATCGTCCAGTCGACCCGCGGCCCGGCCCGGGACCCCGCGGCCATCGGGGGCCTCCTCGGGCGGATCGCCTCGGTGGCCGTCCGGGCCGGGCTGGTCGGGCGGCTGGTGGTGGCGGGCGGCGACACCTCGGGTCAGGTCGTGGCCGCGCTCGGCGCCCGCTCCCTGGACGTGGTCGCCGCGCTGGCGGCGGGTGGCCCCGTGTGCGTGCTGTCCTCCGGAGACCCGGCCTGCGACGGGCTCGAGGTCGCGCTGAAGGGCGGCCAGGTGGGCGGGGACGACTACTTCCTCCGCGCCGCCGCCGGCACGCCGCCACCTTGACCGACGGGCGTGCCGTCGTGTCGGTCGTCTCCGGCGTACGACTTCGGGAGTATGGACGGCGTACGCGGTGCACTCCTCACGGCGCAGTCCGGGAGGAGCCCAGCACCTGATGTCCTGAGCCCCCCGCGCAGGGCACCGTGGAGTTCGGAGAGACGGCCGCGAGTAGGCGAGGGAGTGGAAGTCATGATGTATCCGGATCTGCAGGGCAAGGTAGCGCTGGTCACCGGCGGCTCCGGGGGGATCGGGCGGGAGACGGCCCGGGTGCTGGCCGAGCAGGGCATGCGGGTCGTCGTGAACGGGCGCGACCCCGCCGCGATCGAGGCGGCCGTGAAGAGCATCGGCGGCGGGGCGCTCGGCGTCGCCGCCGACACCACCGACTTCGCCGCCGTCGAGGAGATGCGGGTGGAGGTCGAGCGCAGGATCGGACCCGTGGACGTGCTGGCGATCTTCGCCGGTGGCGGGACCGGGGTCCCGCGGCCGATCGACCAGACGAGCGAGGAGGACTGGCACGCCACCATGCACGCCAACCTCACCTCGACGTTCCTGGTGATCAAGGGCTTCCTGCCGCGCATGAGAGAGCGGCGCAGCGGGTCCATCATCACGATGTCGTCGCTGGCGGCCCGCACCGCGACCTCCGCCTCCGTGGCCTACACGGTGGCCAAGGCCGGGATCATCGCGCTGACCAGGCAGCTGGCGCACGAGCTCGGCCCCACCGGCATCCGGGTCAACTCGATCGCGCCTTCGACGATCATGACGGACCGGCTGGCGGAGCGCATGCCGCGGGAGTACCAGGAGCGCATGCTGGCCGAGCACCCGCTCGGGCGGCTCGGCACCCCGCTGGACGTCGCGAACGTGACGGCCTTCCTCGCCTCCGACGCCTCGTCCTGGCTCACCGGGCTCACGATCGACGTCGCGGGCGGCAAATGGATGCCGTGACTACGCCGGGGGCGGCGTGGACAAGATGGTGGTGAGAGCCGCGAGCAGTTCCGCGGCGGGATCCGCGGCCGGTCCCGGGCTGCGCCAGGCCACGAACCCGTCCGGTCGCACCAGCACCGCCCCTCTCGGCCCGAGGCCGTGCCGAGCCGCCGCCGCGCCGTCGGTCTCCAGCCGCCGGGCGGTCACCGGGATGGGCAGCTTGCCCGCCGCCGTCACCCAGTCCTGGCCGTCGTGGCCGGTCAGCAGGACGAAACGGTCACCGTACAGGTCGATGGTGGATCGCTCGCCGGAGCCGGCGAGCGGGAGGTGCGGAGCCCTGGTGCCGGGCTCTCCGCACAGGCCGGAGACCTCCACCGGCGGGGTCGCCCCGCTCGCGCCGCCGATCACCGCCGTCGACCGGTAGCGGTGTCCCATCATCACGGTCGAGCGGTCCACCGGCACCTCATCGGTCGCGGGCAGCCGTTCCAGGCGGGACCGGTAGCGCGCGAGCGCCTGCCGCAGGGCGAACTCCGCGACCGGGCGGCGCTCGTCCTCGTACGTGTCGAGCAGCCGCTCCCCGGCGTGACCATGGACGACGGCGGCCAGCTTCCAGGCCAGGTTGTGCGCGTCCTCCACGCCCACGACACCGCCGAATCCCCCGGTCGGCGGCATCAGGTGCGCCGCGTCGCCGATCAGGAACACCCGCCCCTTCCGATAGGCGGCCGCCACGGCCGCGCCGACCTCGAAGCGCAGGACGGTCCTGGCGGTGCCGGGTATCTGCGGCCGGAGCGTCACCCGCGCCTCAGGCAGGCCGGCGGCGGCGCGCACCAGCTCGACGCATTCGTCCTCGTCAGGCTCTGCGCCGTCCGGATCGTCCGTGGTGCCGAAGACCCAGCGCTGGCCGGTCCGGTCCAGCGCCATCAGGTACGTCCTCGGCCGGGGCCGTTCGAGGAAGGCCATGTGCACGGTACGGCCGGCCAGCGCGGGACGGAGGTCGGCCTCGACCATGAGCGTCAGCAGGCGGAAGAAGTCGACCGGCCCCTCCATCGGGATGCCGAGCCCGTCCCGGACCGAGCTGCGCCCGCCGTCGGCCGCGACGACATATCGGGCCAGGAGCCGATGTCCGGTGCCGTCGAGATCGCGCAGGTGCGCCTCCACCCCGCCCTCGTGCTGGGTGAGGCCGCGTACCTCGGTGCCGAACCTGATCCGCGCGCCGAGCTCGCGCGCCCGGGTCCGCAGCAGATCCTCCACCCGGTTCTGATCGATGGGGGTGCCCGAGCAGGGGCTGAAGGCGGCGGTTCGCGCGGCGTCGTCCTGCTGGTCCACGGGGAGATGCCGGGCACTGGCCAGCGTCTCCGCGCGGATGGCCACGTATTCCGCGGAGCTCGCGAAATCCACCCGGTTCTCCCGGATCCGGGACTCCAGACCGACCTGCCGGTAGATCTCCATCAGGCGCGGGACCAGGCTGCGCTGCCTGGGGTGGCTCAGCAGGTCGGGGTGGCGCTCGACGAGCGTGCACCGTACGCCGTGCCGGGCCAGGAACAGCGCGCAGGACAGCCCGGTCAGGCCGCCCCCGACGACCAGCACCTCGGTGTCGTGGGACTGGAGCATCGGATGACCCCCCGTTCGTGTCGTTGCCCGGGCCAGGCCGTGGCCTGATCACGCAGGATCAGGCCACGGTGTGAGTGATCAGTACCAGTACCGCATGGCGCACCTCCTTGACTCGCCGCTGCCGTCCGCCGAGGTCCGGCGGACGGTTCCGAGGCCCGAACGGCGCCCGGCAACCTGGCAGGTGGCCGCGGGACGTCCACGGGGGCCTCGAGCTCAGAGCCGGGCGATCAGCGTGCCCTTGTCATCGAGCGGGGTCACCTCGCCGGCGACGGCCGAGCCGCCCACGGCGGTCAGGCCGGCCGCACGCAGGTCGGCGAGCACATCGGCGGGCCGATGGAGGTGGTAGTCGCATTCCACGGTCTCCGTGGCCACCAGGGTGTCGCGGTGGTAGGTGCGGTAGACGCGCCGCACCCCGGCCAGGTCGGGGCCGAGCGGCCGGACGGCCGACGACAGGGTGTAGCGGCACTCTCCCTGGTGCGCGCCGCGCAGCTCACGCTCGGGATGGTCGGGTACGGCCTCGTCCGTCACCATGTCCATGACCAGCACGCCACCCGGCGCGAGGTGCTCGGCCAGGCCGGCGAAGAGCGGCCGGCGCGCCTGCGGCGGCACGTCCTGCAGCACGGCGGCCAGGTAGACGTAGTCGAAGCGCCGGTCGAGAGGGAAGTCCGGCGCGGCGCCGGCCAGCACGGTCACCCGGTCCCGCAGGTCGGGCCGCGCGGCCAGCTTGGTCATGAGCACCGCCCGCATCCCGGGGGAGGGCTCCAGGCAGTGCACGCTCGCCGCGCGCCCGGCCACCGCCAGGGTCATCCGGCCGCTACCCGGGCCGATCTCCAGCGCGTGCCCGCCGGGCGGGGCCAGGTCGGCGAAGAAGGAGACCAGCGCGGCTGAGCGCGGGCCCACGTGCAGGTGGTCCCAATGCGCTGCCACCACTCCGTACGGGTCGGCGGTGGATGAAACGGTGAGCGCCACTTACCTGTCCTTTTTCATTGTGGCGGGAGCACCCCGGCCTGCTCGGCGCGGCGCAGATAATCGCCAGTGGTGTTCGCCACGGGGAAGGGCTGGTCCGGCACGTCGACTCCCAGGGCCGCGCAGAGCGGCTCCCAGCCATGCGACGGCTCGACCTCGACGAGCCGGCCGGGCGGCACCTCCGCGCGAACCTCGTCCAGATGGGCCCGGTAGACGTCCATGGCGTGCTCGCGGTCCTCGAACCGCCCGGAGAACGTCCCCTGCCAGACGATCTTCTCGATGACCTGGTCCCGGACGGCCATCTCCTGGGCGGCGGGTCTGGTGCGGTACAGGGTGCGGCTCATGCTGGCGTACCACGAAGCCGGATCCCGCACGATCAGCAGGACCTTCGCCTCGGGAAAGGCGGCGGCCAGTTCCCGCCAGTAGAATGCCGCCGGCCAGGCGATCGTCGAGGTGAAACCATTGAGCAGCTGTTTCCAGTCGGGTTTTCCGCCGTCGGCGACGCGGAGCCATTCCCGGGCATGCGCGGGGGCGGCGAAAAGCTCTTTCATGTAATGGCAGGGGCCGAATCCGAGGGTCTCCAGCGCTAATCGGACCGAAGAGGTCCCGGTCCGCCCGAACGATGCTCCGACGACCGTCAGCACGTAAACCTCCTTCACCGAAGCGCAACGCCGAAACGCTCAATGCTGCGGGCGGTCAGGTTCGGGAAATACGTCGGCGCACCGAGCGCCCTGATGCCCGGATAATTCTCGGCCAGGACGCGGAGCGCCACCCGGGTGAAGATGGCTGTAAAGGGGGAGCCGAGGCAGGACTTCGGACCCCGGCCGAAGCCGAGATGCGGATTGGGATGCCGGTCCAGCCGCACCGTGTCCGGGTCGGGGAACCGCGTGGGGTCCCGGTTCGCCGCGCCCAGGAACAGCGTGACGGCCTGCCCCGCGCGCACCGTGGTCCCGCCCACCTCGGTGTCGCGCACGCACGCGCGGGCGACCGCCTGGATCGGGGAGGCGTAGCGGACCAGCTCGTCCACCGCGCGTGCGGTGTCGGCCTCGCCGAACCGCTCCAGCTCGCCGGCCCGCTGGTGCAGCAGGGCGATCGCCACCAGCCCGAGCAGCTTGCTGCCGGAGCTGTAGCCGCTGAACAGCAGCCCGCGCACGGTGTTGGCGACGATGTCCGGGTCCACGCCGCTGCCGGCCGCCCGCCGCGCGATGGCGCCGACGACGCCGGAGGGCGGCGGATCGGCGAGCCAGCCCTCGACCAGCACGGCCAGCTCTTCCTGCGCGGCCATTACGGGCCGCGCCCGCTCGGGCCACAGCCCGGCGTCCATCCCCGCGACGATGTCCCGGGCGGCCCGGCTGGCCCAGGCCGGATCCGGCATCGGCACGCCCAGGTACGCGGAGGTCGTCGACAGCGCCAGCGGTTCGGCGAATTCCGTGAGGAACTCGAACGACGGGCGGCGCGCGAGATCGGCCAGCAGCTCGGTCGTGTGCTGCGCGATCATCTGCTCCAGGGCCGGGTGGTCCTGCTCGCGCAGCGCCTCCATGAAGAACCGGCGGACCACGGTGTGCTCCGGCGGGTCCAGGGTCGGCATGTTGATCGCCCGCGGCGGCATCGTCTCGCCGACGCGGCGCCAGTCGGCGGCGAAGTTCGCGCTGTCCTTCAGCACGGAGACGCAATCGTCGTACCGGCTGAAAATCCATGAGTTAAGTCGGTCGTAGAAAAAGGTGGGTCGTTCCCGGCGGAGGATCTCGTACCAGGGATAGGGGTCGGCAAGGAGTTCGGGAGAGGCGAGGGAGATAATGGGGTCGTGGTCAACAATTTCCGACAAGAGGCCCCTCTAACCGGCTGTCCAGCCTAATCAGACTCAAGCTCTCTAGAGAGATGATCCCTCGCGACCGGGGTGCTGTAAAGGGCGTCAACTCGACACAGCACTGCGAATTCTCTCGGTGAGTAAACCGGTGCCCACGGTGAAGGCGGACGGCTCTTTTCGCGGGCCGTGGGACGGTGGTGCTCCCTCGCTGACCGGGCGCGACGCGCCTCGTACGGGCCATCGTCGGTGGGGTGCCGGCGGCGGAGGGCTGGGGGAGCGCCCGAGTGGGGGTGCGGGGGTGTCGTCAAGGTGGTGTCCGAACTCACTTGACGATGAGATCAACGTGAAGTGGATCACTTTGCGTAGTCGCCAATTTATGTCCGGATTTCGTGACACAACCCCCCGGATGGGTCCCCAAAAATCCGCCTAAATTGGTACGTTTCCGCAGGTCAGAGGGGGTGTGGTAAGCGACCCTTCCGGTCATGTTGATCTATTGCGAGTGACCTTACCGTTATGTCGGACGGTTTCTGACTGTTACATCTTTGCTTATATTCTGCGCGTTGATCGCCATCTCGTGGCAAGGGGTTTTTGCGCCGCGAGACGGGTTTTCGTTGCGGGGACGCCACTCCGGCCCGGAGGTGCGCGCCCCCCGTCAGCGCGAACGGAGAGTAATGGGCAAGTACCTGCTCCGCAGGTTGGCAATAAATGTGGTCTTGGTCGCCATCGCGGCGAGTCTCGCGTACATGCTCGCGGCCACCACCATGAACCCGCGAGCCGCGTACCAGGCCCGCCAACCTCCCATCGCCGAGTCGGTGATCGACTCCACGCTGGACGCCTACAACATGAACGACAAGGTCCCGGTGCTCGTGCGGTACGGGACCTGGGCGAAGGGCGTCATCACGGGCGACTTCGGCAAGACCTGGAACGGCGGCTCGGTCAATGACGAGATGGGCCGCCGGATCTTCGTCAGCCTCCGGCTGCTGCTCATCGGCACGCTGGTGGGCTTCGCCGTGGGCGTGGCGTTGGGTGCGATCTCGGCGGTGAAGCAGTACAAGTTCAGCGACCGGTTAATAGGCGTCAGCTCTTTCGTGATCATGGCGATTCCGGTGTTCGTGCTGGCCACGGTGCTGGCCATCGCGACGTACAGCCTCAACGACGGGCTCGGGTTCACGCTGATCGAGTACACCGGCGAGTACAACCCGAAGCTGGCGGGCTGGGACCTGTTCCTCAACCGGCTGAACCACCTGATCCTCCCCACGATCTCGCTCAGCCTCGGCTCGATCGCGTTCTACAGCCGCATCCAGCGCAACATGATGCTCGACGTGCTGGGTCAGGACTTCGTCCGCACGGCGATGGCCAAGGGCCTGCGGCGCAGGACCGCGCTCACCAAGCACGCGCTGCGCACCGCGCTGATCCCCTCCGCCACGTACTTCGCCTTCGCGTTCGGCACGATGTTCACCGGTGCCACGTTCACCGAGAAGATCTTCGCTTGGCACGGCATGGGCGCCTGGCTGGTCGAGTCGGTCAACTCGAACGACGTCAACTCCGTCGCCGCGGTGACCTTCTTCACCGCCGTGTGCGTCCTGTTCGCCGCGTTCCTGTCCGACGTGCTGGTCGCGGCCCTCGATCCTCGGGTGCGGGTGAGCTGAGATGCGTTCGAAAGTCGTCCTGCGGCGCCTGTTCCGCAACAAGCAGGCGCGTTACGGCATCGTCGCCCTGTTTGCGCTGGTCCTGCTGGCGTACGTCGGCCCCTACTTCGGCTCGTACGACTGGACGGACAAGGACTTCATGGCCTTCCTGTCGGCTCCCGACGCCGACCACTGGTGGGGCACCACCTCGATCGGCCAGGACATGTACGCGGTCACGCTGCGCGGCATGCAGAAGTCGATCATCATCGGCCTGCTGGTCGCGCTGATCGCCACCGGACTGGCCGCGGTCGTGGGCGCGTTCGCCGGATATTTCGGCGGCTGGGCCGATCGGCTGCTCATGTGGTGGGTCGACCTGCTGCTGGTTCTCCCGAGCTTCCTGATCATCGCGATCGTCTCGCCGAGGCTGAAGGACGCCACCTGGCTGTGGTTCGTGGTGCTGCTCGCCGCGTTCTCCTGGATGATCACCTCCCGGGTGGTGCGGAGCATGACGCTCGCGCTCCGCGAGCGGGAGTACGTCCTGGCAGCCGTCTACATGGGCATTCCGCGCTGGAAGATCATCTTCCGGCACATCGTCCCCAACCTGTCCTCCTTGCTGATCATCGACGCCACGCTCAATGTCAGTGGCGCGATCATCGGCGAGGCGGCGCTGTCCTTCTTCGGCTTCGGCATCCAGCCGCCGGACGTCTCGCTCGGCACGCTGATCGCGGAGGGCTCGCGCAACGCCACCGGCTATCCATGGCTGTTCGTCTTCCCGGCCGGCCTGCTGGTGGCCATGGTGCTCGCCGTGAACCTGATCGGCGACGGCCTGCGTGACGCACTCGACCCGGGGAGCAACTCGTGAGCATCTTGGAGGTCAAGGACCTCACCGTCACCTTCCCCGGCGGCATCGAGGCCGTGCGCGGCGTCAGCTACGAGGTCGAGCGCGGGGAGGTGCTCGGCATCGTCGGCGAGTCCGGCTCCGGCAAGTCCGTGACCTCGCTCGCGGTCATGGGCCTGCTGCCGCGCAACGCCGCGGTCAGCGGCTCGGTCAAGCTGCACGACCGCGAGCTGCTCGGCATGGACGAGGACGAGCTGATCAAGGTACGCGGCAAGGCGATCAGCATGATCTTCCAGGATCCGCTGTCGGCGTTCACGCCCGTCTACACGATCGGCGACCAGATCGCCGAGGCCGTGCGTGTCCACCAGAAGATGGGCAAGGACAAGGCCGCCAGGCGGGCCGTCGAGCTGCTCGACCTGGTCGGCATCCCGAACCCGAACCTGCGGGCCAAGGCGTTCCCGCACGAGTTCTCGGGCGGCATGCGGCAGCGCGCGATGATCGCCATGGCCATCGCCAACGACCCCGACCTGCTGATCTGCGACGAGCCGACGACCGCGCTCGACGTGACCATCCAGGCGCAGGTGCTGGAGGTGCTCAAGACCGCGCAGCGGGAGACGGGCGCCGGCATCGTGATGATCACCCATGACCTGGGCGTCATCGCGGGCATGGCCGACCGGGTGCTGGTCATGTACGCGGGCAAGCCGGTCGAGCAGGGGCCGGTGGACGACATCTACTACCGGCCGCGGATGCCGTACACGATGGGTCTGCTCGCCTCGATCCCCAGGATCGACGGCGAGGAGGGGCCGCTCGTGCCCATCGAGGGCAACCCGCCCTCGCCGTCGGCGCTGCCGCCGGGCTGCCCCTTCGCGCCGCGCTGCCCGATGAAGGTGGACATGTGCGACGACGAGGAGCCGCCGCTGACCCCCTTCGGCGGCGGTCGCCACGTGGCGTGCATCCGCTCGCACGAGATCGAGCACAAGGGCCTGACCGGGGCCGACGTGTTCCCCGTGCCGGTCATCCCGCCGAGCGACGTGGTACGCGTGCCGCGCGCCGAGCGCGACACGGTGCTCGAACTCGACGACATGATCAAGCACTACCCGCTGATGAAGGGCGCGGTCTTCAAGCGCCGCGTCGGCACCGTGTTCGCTGTGGACGGCATCAGCTTCGACATCGCCGAGGGCGAGACGCTGGCCCTGGTCGGCGAGTCCGGCTGCGGCAAGACCACCACGCTCCAGCAGATCATGCAGCTCCAGCCGCCGCAGGGCGGGCGGGTCGTGGTGCTCGGCAAGGACAGCGCCAAGATCGACTCCGGGGCGCGCAAGGCGCTCAGGCGCGACCTGCAGATCGTCTTCCAGGACCCGATGGCCGCCCTGGACCCGCGCATGCCGGTCAGCGCCATCATCGCCGAGCCGCTGCGCGCGCACGGCCGGAAGAACGTGGACGCCCGGGTCGCCGAGCTGCTGCAACTGGTCGGGCTGTCGCCGGAGCACGCCGATCGCTATCCGCAGCAGTTCTCCGGCGGTCAGCGCCAGCGCATCGGCATCGCCCGCGCGCTCGCGCTGGAGCCGAAGCTGCTGGTGCTGGACGAGCCGGTGTCGGCGCTCGACGTCTCCATCCAGGCGGGTGTGATCAACCTGCTGGAGGAGCTGAAGAACAGACTGGGGCTGTCGTACCTGTTCGTGGCCCACGACCTGGCGGTGGTCAGGCACCTGGCCGACCGGGTCGCCGTCATGTATCTCGGCAGGATCGCCGAGATCGGCACGGTCGAGAACGTCTACGACCACCCAGCCCACCCCTACACGCAGGCGCTGCTGTCGGCGATCCCGCTGCCGGACCCCGAAATGGAGCGAACCCGGAAGCGGATCCTGCTAGAAGGCGACCTGCCCAGCCCGGCCGACCCGCCATCGGGATGCCGGTTCCGTACTCGCTGCCCCAAGTTCGCCCTGCTCAGCGAGGCGGAGCGACGGCGGTGTGTGGACGAAGAGCCCTCGGTTGCTCGGCTCGCGAACGCCGTTGACCACGGCGCCGCCTGCCACTACGCGGAGGAGATCGAGGTCATCACGGCCTCGGACGATCAGGAGGAAAAGTGAAGGTTCGTTACCGTGCGGCTGCGGGCATCGCAGTCCTGGCCATGGCCGTCGCGGCCTGTGGCGGAGGTGGCGGTGCAGCCAAGAAGCCGAGTGCCGAGCAGTCGCAGCAGGCTCAGCAGAAGATGGCGGAGACCCCGTCGATCAGCATCAACCCGGTCGCCTACGACCAGGTCAAGGACGGCGGCACGCTGACCCTCCCCATCGGGCAGTGGCCCAGCCAGTGGAACATCAACCACGTCGACGGCAACCAGGCCGACACCGCGGACATGCTCGACCCGATCATGCCGCAGCTGATGTTGTCCGACGACAAGGCCAACTTCACGCCGAACCCTGACTACGTGACCGACGTGAAGAGCGACACGTCCTCGGGCAAGCAGGTCGTGACCTACACGCTCAACGACAAGGCCAACTGGTCGGACGGCACGCCGATCACGTGGAAGGACCTCGAGGCCGCGTGGAAGATCAACAACGGCAAGGACAAGAAGTACAAGCCGGCTTCCACGGACGGCTGGGACAAGATCGAGTCGGTCGCCAAGGGTGACTCCGACAAGGTCGCCGTCATCACCTTCGCCAAGCCGTACCTGGAATGGCAGGGTCTGTTCAACCGGGGAACCAACCACCTTCTCCCCGCCGCGCACATGATCGACCCGGACAAGTACGAGAACGACTACAAGCAGAAGATCCCGGTCACCGCGGGTCCCTTCAAGGTCGAGAAGATCGACGAGGGCACCAAGACGCTCACCCTCGTGCGTGACGACAAGTGGTGGGGCAAGAAGGCCAAGCTCGACAAGCTCATCTTCCGGACGATCGGCGACCCCGCCGCCGCGGTGAACGCCTTCGCCAACGGCGAGCTCGACGCCACGGACATCGCGGCCGGCGCCCCCGCCGACCTGAAGCGCGCCAAGGAAGTCCCCAACTCGGACATCCGCAAGGCGCTCAGCCCCAACTGGCGGCACATCACGGTCAACAACCAGAGCACGCTCCTGAAGGACAAGTCCGTCCGCCAGGCCGTCGCGTACGCGATCAACCGTGACGTGATCACGCAGTCGGACCTGAAGGACATGGACTGGCCGCTGCAGACGCTCGGCAACCACGTCTTCATGAACAACCACAAGGCCTACGTCGACAACTCCGGCGACATCGGCAAGTACAACCTGGACAAGGCCAAGCAGCTGCTGGACGCGGCCGGCTGGAAGCAGGAAGGCGACTACCGGAAGAAGGACGGCAAGGAGTTCGACCTGAGCTTCGTCATCCCGGCGGACACCCCCGTCGCGAAGACGGAGGGCGAGCTCACGCAGGCCATGCTCAAGGAGGCCGGGATCAAGATCACGGTCCGCCCGGTCCCCCTTGACAAGTTCTTCACCGACTACATCATCAAGGGCGACTTCGACCTGGTGCCGTTCACGTGGATCGGCACGCCGCTGCCGCTCGGCGGCCTGCCGCAGATCTACAAGACCGGCTCCGAGAGCAACTTCCCCAAGAGCAACGACCCGGAGCTCGACAAGGCCATCGAGGCCGTGGGGAACGAGACGGACCAGACCAAGGCCTACGAGCTGGCGAACGCCGCCGACAAGATGATCTGGGACCTGGTGCACACCATCCCGCTGTACCAGCGCCCGGAGATCTGGGCGACGAAGAAGACGCTCGCCAACTTCGGCGCTCGCGGCTACAAGTACTACGACTGGTCGGCGGTCGGCTTCACCGGCTGATCACCGCCCGCACGGAACCCCCGGCCGCTCCTCGGCCGGGGGTTTCCCCATTTGTCCAGCGTCATGGGCGGGCGGCCGCCGTAGCGCTCGATGCTCTCGGTGACCCGGTAGAGCGGGTGGTCGCCGGAGCCGATGAGGCGGAAGATCGCCCACAGGTGCGTCAGATGCTCGACCGTGTACGGGTCGCCGTAGACACCCAGCGCCCGCGCCTCCCACTCCTCGGGCGGCAGATCGGCGTACGAGAGCCCGAGCGCGTCCGCCGCCTCGCCGATCGTCGCCATCTGACCGGTCACCAGGCACACCGGGTCGGCGGGTCCGGGGTCGAGCAGCAGCCCGGCGGCGACCCTGGCCACGTCCTCGCCCGCGACCAGCGGGATCCGCGTGTCGCGCGGCCCCAGCGGGAGCGCCAGCGTGCCGCCCGAGGCGGCGACGGACAGGTTCTCGAAGAAGACCGCGGCCCGCAGGTGCACCGCGCCCACCCCGGCCCAGTCGAACACCTGCTCCGCCACCCAGTGCCGGCGCATCCGCGGCGTCAGGGCCCCGGGGGACGCGTCGAGCTGCGACACCTCGACGACACGCGCCACCCCCTCCTCCCTGGCCGCGGCGGCGAACACGCCGGTCGCGTCCAGCAGCCCCGCCGTCACCGGATAGGTGAAGAACGCCCTGCTGATCCCGCGCATGGCGGGCCGTACCGACGTGATCTCCCTGAGGTCGCCGACCACCACCTCGGCCCCGAGCTTGCGCAGCTCCTCGGCCCGGTGGTCGTCGGAGTGCACGAAGGCGCGCACCGCCTCACCGCGTTCCAGCAGCAGGTTCGTGACGTGCCGGCCGGTCGAGCCCTGCGGGCCGCCGGCCGCTCCCGTGACCAGGATCATCGCTCCTCCTCCTTGTCCGGCTGCTTCGGCAGGGTGAGGGTGAACAGGCCGAGCCGCTCCAGATCGCGCAGGAACGGCTCCGCCGGGAACGCCTCGGCCGGGCCGTACACGCCGGGACTCCCCGGGTCCGCGGCCAGGCGGACGGCGGCCTCCACCGAGGTCAGCGCGCTCATGCGCCACAGGTCGCGCCCGCTGACCTGCCCGGCCCTGCCGCCGTCCGCGGTGATCACCTGGGCGGCGACCGTGAACGCGGAGCCCGCCCGCGTCTCGGCGTCCGCGTCCTCGCTGCTGAACACCTGCTCCTCCTGGAACGTGTCCGCCGTGAGCTGCGCCTCGACCATTCGCGCGCGTACGTGCCTGGGGACCGTGACGACCTCGGAGAACGGGACGGGGGCGATCATCGTGCGCGGGCCGAGCGGCGGCGGGAACGGGAACACGGCGTTGCGCGGCTCGACATAGCCGACATGCTGCTCGCCGTCGGTGTAGGTGATGCGCCGGGTGTCGGCGAACAGCAGCTCGGCGGTCTGCTTGGCCCCCGTGGTCAGCCGCCAGCCGGACACCGCGTAGGCGGCGATCACCCGTTCGACGTCCGTCAGGCCGTCGGCCACGGCGGCGGCGAGCAGGTCGCCCGTCCCGCCGTAGAAGCTCATCGCCGTGACCATGGTGATGCCCGCTCTCCTCGCGGGCTCCTGCATCGTGTCGAACATCCACTTCGTGTGGTGCTGCTCCAGGGCATGGTCCACGTAGTGGCAGCCGCCCTCGGCCGCCGCCGTGGCCACGGGCTTGCCGGTGTGCGTGAACGGGCCCGCGCAATGGATCAGCACGGTCGCCTGCTCCGCGAGCGCGCGTAACGCGGCGGGGTCGTCCAGCGCGGCCTGGTGCACGGCTGCCCCGCCGAGCTCGTCGGACAGGGCCTTGAGCGCCCCGCCGTCGCGACCGGCCAGGATGACCTCCTTGCCGCGGGCGCCGAGCTCCGCCGCGACCAGCCGCCCGGTGTGGCCGGTGGCGCCGTAGACGGCGATGCGCGGTGATGACGAGGGGGACACGACTCACCTCCATGTTTCATACTGGCGGTACGTAACTGTTCTTCGAAGTTACGTACCGCGAGTATGTAAGTCAATGGGAGCACGATGATCCGCCGTACCCAGGCTGAGCGATCGGACGAGACGACGGGGCGGCTGGTGCGGGCCGCGCGGGAGCTGTTCGGGGCCCATGGTTACGCGCTCACGTCGATCGATGCGGTGGCCGCCGAGGCCGGGGTGACCAAGGGGGCGGCCTACCACCACTTCAACGGAAAGGTCGCGCTATTTCGGGCGGCGTTCGTGGGGGAGCAGGAGGAGGTCGCCGCCGCGCTGGAGCAGGCGGCCCTGTCGGAGTCCGACCCGTGGGCGGCGCTGCGGCGCGGCTGCCGCACCTTCCTCGAACGCTGCCTCGATCCGGGGTTCCGGCAGATCGTCCTGCTCGACGCGCCGTCGGTGCTGGGGTGGGAGACGGTCCGCGAGATCGAGTACGCCCACACGCTACGGGTCCTGCTCACCGGCCTCCACCTGGCCACAGCGGCCGAACGGCCGCCCAACGGCGACTCGGTGAACGGGCGCGAGGCCAACGGCGACGCTGGGGTTGGGGATGCGGCCGACGGCGACCTTTCCATGCGTGCGCAGCTCGTCTTCGGCGCGTTGTGCGAAGGCGGCATGCTGCTGGCCCGCTCCGCCGACCCGGCGGCCGACCTGCCGCGGCTCGCCGCGGAGGCCGACCGCTTTCTGGCGGCGCTCAGGCCGTGATCAGCCGTGCGAGTCGGCCTGTGCCGCCTTGACGGTCGCCCCCTCAGGGGGGAAGCACGACGGGCCGTTCGGGCCGTCGAAACGGACGGAGTTGAAGAAGTCGCGGAACGGGGTGTAGAAGTTGCCCTTCCCGCCGGCACTGGTCACGGCCGAGCATCCGCCGTAGTTCGCCTCTGAGTAGAGGTGGATGGTCGATCCCGTGCGGTTCCAGTCGGACTTGGCGCGGTCGGCCATGTTGAGGGCGGCCAGATCGGGGGTGTTGCTCTGGATCTGGACGATGTCGCCGGTGCCGTCCAGGCCGGAGAACAGGCAGTAGTAGTTGGTGGGGCAACGGTCATAGCCGTCGGCCGCCTGCGCGGGAACGGCCGTCAGCGCCAGGGCCGCGGCGGCGATCGGTAATGCCAGAATGTGAAGCTTCTTGCCCAACGTTCCTCCATGGGTGAAACTTTCTTTCGGATCGAACATACAGGGCGGGATCTTGTCAGGAAAGAGGGTTGGATAACCGCCGCGTTCACGGTCCTCTCCCCGGGTCGCGCCGTCCCTGCCTAGCGTCATCTCCGCCCGGCGCCCCGACCGTCCTGCACCGTCCCCGCACCGTTCCCCGCTCCGCGCCGTCCCCACACCGCCTTGCCTCCCCGCCGCCCCGTCCTCGCCGCCCGTCCCCGTCCGACGCCCCGTGCCGCCGCCGGGCGCGTGGTGGGCCCGGCGGCGGAAGTGGAGGTCAGAGGCGGGCGCCGACGTCGGTGCCGCTCTTGGGGCGGAGGAAGGTGGAGGAGGGGATGGAGCCGTCCGGGCGGCGAGGGCCGGTCAGGGTGCCGGGGTCGGTGCTGGTCAGGGAGCTGTCGTCCCAGGTGCCGCCGAGGTCCCAGGAGTTGCCGCTGCCCGACGACGACGAGCCCAGGTCGACCGCCTTGGCGTTGGTGGCGGCCAGGTTGCGGGTGAGGGTGCCGTCGGCGTCGGAGAGGTCGAAGCCGGTCCCGCCGTTGCGCCAGGCCGTGTTGCGGGTCAGCGACAGCGCCCCGGGGTTGGCGTTGTCGATGAACCCGCCCACCGCGTTCCGGAAGGCCATGCTGTTGCTGACGACGTGCGCGGCCGGCAGGTCCTCGTCGCCGCCGCCCAGCTTGAAGCCGTTGCCGTCGCCGGTGTAGTCGGGCAGGTTCCAGCGGTTGAAGCCGTTGCCGTACGCGACGCTGTTCTCGATGCGGATCGGCGACAGGAACTCCCAGGCGTCGAACCCGTCGTCGGAGTTGTTCCACAGCCGGGCCCCGCGCACCACGTTCCCGGTGCCGCTGCCTTCCTTGATGGCCAGGCCGTCGGCGCTCTCGCCGTTCTTGCGCGGGTCGCGGTTGCCGTAGCTGTCGAGGTTCTGGATGAGGTTGTTGCCGGAGGCGGCCTGGATGTGCAGGCCGCTCTCGTAGTTGTCGCGGGTGACGAGCCGGTCGAAGACGTTGTTGTTGCAGCCCCGGCAGAAGATCCCGTACGGACCGTTGGCGATCTCCAGCCCGGTGATGCGCCAGTAGGAGGCCTCCATGTGGATGGCTCCGCGCTGCGCGTTGGGGATGCTGCCGCCGACCGGGGCGGGCGTGTTCGGCAGGGCCTCGCCGTCGATCAGGACCCGTTCCGTGCCGTACGCGGCCAGCGTGATGGGGCTGGACGAGGTGCCGCTCTTCGTGATCTGGACGTTGGACGTGAGCGCGTACGTGCCGCCGCGTACGGAGATGACCGTGCCGGGCTGGGCGAGGTCGACGGCCCGCTGGATGGTGGCGAGCGGACGGTCGAGAGTGCCCGGGTTGGCGTCGTTCCCGTTGGTGGCGACGTAGAGAGGGGTCGCCGCCAGAGGGGTGATCTTGCCGTAGCCCGCCCCGGCCCGGACCGCCGCCGGGACGTTCTGCGGCGGGTCGACCGTGTAGCCGTAGTACGTGCCCGGCTCGACGACGGATCCGGCGGTCTCGGGCGTGCCGGAGTTCACGAAGACGTTGTTGCGCTGGACGGCCCGGCCGGGGCCGCTGTCACCGTATCCGCTCGCCGAGTAGAGCGGGCGCGCCACGTTCTCGAAGTAGTTGCCCTCGACGACGGCCCCGGCGTTCTCGGTGGAGGCCACCCCGTACAGCTCGTTGCCCAGGAAGTAGTTGTTGTAGACGTGCACCGGCTCCCCGAACCTGATGCGCGGATGCCGCTGGCGGCTCTGGTCGAAGAAGTTGTGGTGGATGGTCACCTTGAGGTGGCCGACGTCCGTGCCGGCGGCGCCGTCGGAGTGGCTGATCAGCATGGACTTGTCGGAATGGTCGAAGTGGTTCCAGGAGACGGTGATGTAGTCGGCGCCTCTGACGATGTCCACGGACCCGTCCACCGCGCCGGAGAACGTGTTGTGGTCGATCCAGATGTGGTGGGACTGTTGGCCGATGTTGACCGCGTCGTCCTCGGCGTTCGTGAAGCGGAGGTTGCGCACGATCACGTTGTACGAGCGGTAGAAGTCCAGCCCGCCGCCGGTGATGTGGCCGGTGGTGCCGACGCCGACGATGGTCTTGTTGGGTCGCACCCCCTGCTTGCTGGTGATCGAGATCGTGCCTGACACCTGGATGACCAGGGGTTCGAGGCTGTCGATGTACTCGAGGAACTGCGCGGCGTTCGTGGCGGTGACGGTCCTGCCGCCGGCGCCGCCGGTGGTGCCGTTCTGGCCGAGGGCGTTGACGGCCGCGAAACCGGTCGGTCCGTCGGCGGCGACCGCCTGCGCGGGAACGGCCCGCATCGACGGTACGGCGATCGCGGCCGCCACGAGGACGGCCGTCCAGCGTGGGGTGCGTAACGAGGTGAAGGGCATAGTGCTCTCCGTCTGCCGGGTGCCTCCAAAGGTCGTCGGAAAGCGCTTTCCTCCGGGTATTATCTGCACAACCTCACAGCCGGTAAAGCCGCGATGAAAGTTTCACGCCGCCCCCATGGCCCGGAGGCCGTGGATGAACAGCTCCAGGTGGCGCCGGGCGAGCGCGTGCTTGGCCTCGTCCGGGAGCGGCCCGGGGAGGGGGCGGGAGATCCGTACGAGCATGGTCGTGATGTCCATGAACGTGACACCCTCCGGCAGCGTGCCCGCCGCGTGGGCGTCGGAGATCATCCGGCGTATCGTCCGTGCGGACTCCTCGCGCACGGGTGCCAGCAGCGGGTCGTTCGCCGGGTCCACCGCGTCGAGCAGGGCCGGGAGCACGGCCGAGACGCGCAGTTCGAGCGCCGCGCGCAGGTAGCGCGCCAGCGCCTCGAACGGGTCGCGCTCTTCCTCGGCCGCCGCCCTGGCCGCGGCGGCCGTCCTGGTCAGGGCGTCGAGCGCGACCGCGCGGAGCAGGGCGTCGCGGTCGGGGAAGCGGCGGTAGAGCGTGGCGCTGCCGACCCCGGCACGCCGGGCGATGTCGTCGAGCGGGACGTCGGGGCCGCGCTCGGCGACCATGTCGCGGGCGGCGAGCAGGATCTGCTCCAGGTTGCGCCGCGCGTCGGCCCGCATGGGCTTGGTCATCACACTCACCAGCATATGGGGGAAAACTCCCCGGTTGGGGTTGTGCCAGTTGCCGGTATCTGCCAGATTTAAGTGGGGATATTCTCCCCGGTTAAGAGAGGGGCAGATCATGAGCAGTCAGGAGCAGGTGCTCGACCTCGTCCGCCGCTGGGCGCGGGCCGAGTTCGACGGTGACGCGGACGCCTTCGACGGCCTCCTCGGCGAGGACTTCGCGGGAATCGGCCCCGTGGGGTTCAAGCTGGACAGACGGCAGTGGGCGGACCGGCACCGGGGCGACCTGAAGAACCACCACTTCGAGATCCTCGACCCGCAGGTGCGCCTCCACGGCGACACCGCGATCGTGGGCGGCGTGCAGGAGCAGCGCACTTCGGTCAGAGGACACGAGGTCGACGACTCGTTCCGGCTGACCCTGGTCGCCGTCAAGCAGGGTGAGCGCTGGGTGATCGCCAACATCCAGCTCAGCGGTCCGCTGCAGGACCCGTCCGCGCCGCCGCCGTTCGCCCGTAAGCAGGGGTGAAACTTTCACCCCGTTTGCGCTGTTGAGGGTTGTGAGTACGGGCTGGGCCCTGGGCGGCGGCAGCGGCGTGTCCTAGAGTTGTGGGAGCGCTCCCAATTGTGGCCCACAACCCCTGGACGTGCCATGAGCAGCAGACAGTGGGCGATCAGGGCGGCCGTGCCGCTGCTCGTCGCCGCCGGACTGGTCGTTCCCCGGGCGTCCGCCGCGGCCGCCCCCTACCAGGACCCGAGCCTTCCGGTGCCCACCCGGGTGGCCGACCTCATGTCCAGGATGACGCTGGACGAGAAGCTCGGCCAGATGACCCAGGCCGAGCGCGGCTCGGTCAGCAACTCCGAGGTCACCACGTACCGGCTCGGCTCGGTGCTGTCGGGTGGCGGCTCCGCGCCGTCGCCCAACACGGCCGCGTCCTGGGCGGACATGTACGACGGATACCAGAACGCGGCCCTGGCCACGCCGCTCCGCATCCCCATCCTCTACGGGGCGGACGCCGTGCACGGCCACAACAACGTCGTCGGCGCCACGATCTTCCCGCACAACATCGGCCTCGGCGCCACCCGGGACCCCGCCCTCGTCGAGCGCATCGGCCGGGCGGTGGCCGAGGAGGTGTCGGGCACCGGCGTCGACTGGGACTTCGCCCCCTGCCTGTGCGTGGCCCGCAACGACCGATGGGGCCGCACGTACGAGTCGTTCGGCGAGACGCCGGAACTGCCCTCGTCCATGGCCACGATCGTGACGGGCCTTCAGGGAGCCACGCTGAACGGCCCCGCGTCCGTGCTCGCCACCGCCAAGCACTACGTCGGCGACGGCGGCACCACGGGCGGCGTGGACCAGGGCGACACCCAGCTGTCCGAGGCCGACCTGCGGGCGATCCACCTGCCGCCGTTCAGGGCCGCGGTGGAGCGCGGGGTCGGCTCGGTGATGATCTCGTTCAGCAGCTGGAACGGCGCCAGGCTGCACGGGCAGCAGTACCTGATCACCACGGTGCTCAAGGGCGAGCTGGGCTTCTCCGGGTTCGTGGTCTCCGACTGGAACGGCATCGACCAGATCGACGGCGCCCCCGGCACGTCCGCGCTCGACGTGCGCACCGCCGTGAACGCGGGCATCGACATGGTGATGGTCCCCACGGCCTGGCGGCAGTTCATCGACCTGCTGCGGGCCGAGGTCCAGGCCGGCCGGGTGACCACGGCCAGGATCGACGACGCGGTACGGCGCATCCTCACCAAGAAGTTCGAGCTCGGGCTGTTCGAGAAGCCGCTGACGGACCGCTCGTACACCTCGACCGTGGGCAGCGCCGCGCACCGCGCGCTGGCCCGCGAGGCGGTCGCCAAGTCGCAGGTCGTGCTGAAGAACGCCGGTAACGTGCTGCCGCTCGCCCGTAGCGGCAAGATCTTCGTGGCGGGCCGGAGCGCGGACAACATCGGCTACCAGAGCGGCGGCTGGACGATCTCCTGGCAGGGCTCGTCCGGCAACATCACCCCCGGCACCACCATCCTGCAGGGCATCAGGAACGGCGCGGGCTCCGGCACGACCGTCACCTACAGCCAGGACGGCACCGGCATCGACTCCTCCTACCGCGTCGCCGTCGCGGTGGTCGGCGAGCCGCCGTACGCCGAGGGCCAGGGCGACCGGCCCGGCAGCCTGGGCCTGGACGCCGTGGACCTCAACACCATCGCGAACCTGCGCGCGTCCGGCGTCCCGGTCGTCGTGGTGCTGGTCTCGGGCCGCCCCCTCGACGTCGCCTCCCAGCTGTCCGGCTGGAACGCGCTGGTCGCCGCCTGGTTGCCGGGCACAGAGGGGCAGGGTGTGGCGGACGTGCTGTTCGGGACCGTCCCGCCGACCGGCAAGCTGCCGGTGACCTGGATGAGCAGCGCGTCCCAGCAGCCGATCAACTCCGGGGACGGGAAGACGCCGCTGTTCCCGTACGGGTTCGGTCTGACGTACGGGCAGGGGGACTCCACCCCGCCCACCGCGCCCGGCACGCCCGTGGCCTCCGCGGTCACCTCCTCGTCCGCGACCCTGACCTGGGCCGCCTCCAGTGACGACGTGGGGGTGACCGGGTACGACGTGGTGCGCGTGCAGGGCTCGACGGAGACGGCCGCGGCCACGAGCGCGACGGCCTCGGTCACCGTCACGGGGCTGGCGGCGGGCACGTCGTACACCTTCGCCGTGTACGCCAGGGACGCGGCGGGCAACCGCTCGCCGCGCTCGGGAACGGTGAGCGTGACGACGTCCGGCGGCGGCCAGACGGGCGGCTGCACGGCCGCCGCGACCGTGCAGAGCCAGTGGAGCACCGGGTACGTCATCCAGGTCACGGTGACCAACACCGGCACCACGTCCCTGACCGGCTGGGGCGTCACGTTCACGCTGCCGCCCGGGCACGCGGTCACCGGGTCGTGGAACGTCACGATGACCACGTCCGGCCAGGCCGTCACCGCCCGCAACGCCGCGCACAACGGCTCGCTCGCGCCGGGGGCGAGCACGTCGTTCGGCTTCCAGGCCAGTCGCCCGAACGGCGACACCCGCCTGCCGTCCGGCTACGCGTGTGGGTGACGGCGGACCCGGCATGTCCGGCTGCGCCTGTGGGTGACGGCGGACCCGGCATGTCCGGCTACGCGTGCGGGTGACGGCGGGGCCGGTGCGTCCGCCGTCACCCGGGAGAGGTCAGCGGTCGACGTGCAGCTGACCGAACTCGACCTGCGGCGCGCTTCCGGCGAAGTTGCGGTCGACCTCGGCCCGCTCGGCGGCGCTCGGGTTCGCGTTGGTGCAGCTCACGGGCGCGCTCGACCCCGACATCAGGTCGGAGCACAGCCCGGTGCGCCGGTCGGGCAGGCCCAGGATGTGGCCGATCTCGTGGGTGGAGATGCGCAGCGGGTTGTAGCCCTGCGCGGTGGCCTGCCGGCCGATCCAGACCGTGCCGCGGCCCAGGCTGGTGGGCAGCGCGCGCGGCCAGCCGTTGTCGGCGTACACGACGAAGTCGGCGGGCGTTCCCTGGACGAGCCGGACGTTGACGACGCTGGAGTTCCAGAGCTGGGCCGCCTGGTTCACCACGGACACGAACTCGGCCGCCCTGCTCGCGTCGTACCTGACGACCCTGACCAGGGCCGCGGCCTGCGCGGGCGCGGTGACGAGCAGGAACGTGAGGCCGAGTAAGAGGGAGAGCGCGAGACGAAGGGGTCTGGGCACGGAGCCTCCTCCGGGAGTTGGGGGTGCCGCCACGGTATGCACGCACTCCGGCTCCGGGAGAGGTACCAGATTGCCCCTATCGCGGTGATATGGCGTGCGGGCCCTGGCCATCGCGGAGAGCAGCCGAATGAAAACTGTCAGTGGCCGAACGCATACTCAGAGCATGCAGGATGAGCCTCTCGAACTCGGCGAGATCGCCACCCCCACCTGGAATGTTCACAACGACAAGATGGCGGAGGTCGGTTTCCTGACCATCGCCAGGCGGCTGCCGTCGCTCGTGACACAGGCGATGCGCATGGCCTGGGGCGCGAGCCCGCGCGACACCCTGGCCACGATCACGCTCAACCTCCTCGGCGGCGTCTTCACGGCCTTCGGCCTGCTGGCGACCACCGGCGTCCTCAGCGCCCTCTTCAGCGAGGGCCC
>NZ_JBSFTC010000186.1:0-22396 GCF_053590415.1 Nonomuraea sp. NPDC003201 | reverse complement strand
GGGCGGTGGCCAGCTCGAAGTTCTCGGCGTTCTCGTTGTGGAGCACGTAGAAGAACGGGGGTCCACGGCGGTGGCGGCGGCGATGGCCGCGCTGGTGGCGACGGGCTCGACGTGGGTGCGCTCGACGACGTCGAGCTCGATGCGCCCGCCGGTGCCGTTGATCGCCACGCGGTATCCCTCCCAGGGGCAGTGCGCGTGCAGCGTGTACGACATCGACGCGCCGCGGCGGTAGCCGACGACGACGTTGAGGTTGTCCTCGATCGTGATGCCGTCGGAGAACACGTCGCGGTCGCGGATGTAGCCGTCCAGATGCTCGCCGTCCTGGTAGAGCAGCCGCAGCCGGTCGTCGGCGGCGATGTCGAGCGCGAAGGGGTCGCCCGGCCCGGCGGCGTCCCTGCTGCGCTCGGGGCGCGGCCCGAGCCCCCGCCTGCGGGCGTTGTCCGAGCCGTAGAACCGCAGGCCGCCGCGGGCGTACACGGTCTCCGGCAGGTCGGCGAGCCACCAGTTGACCAGGTCGAAGTGATGGCTCGCCTTGTGCACCAGCAGGCCGCCGGAGACGGCCTTGTCGCGGTGCCAGCGGCGGAAGTAGTCGGCGCCGTGCACGGTGTCCAGGCACCACTCGAACGCCAGGGAGGTGATCTCGCCGATGGCGCCCTCGGCGATGAGCCGGCGCACCAGCGCGTTCCGGGGCGAGTACCGGTAGTTGTGGGTGAGGATCAGGCCCGCGGCGCCGGCGGCGAGCGCGTCGCGGATCTGCCGCAGACCGGCGACGTCCACGGTCAGCGGCTTCTCCGACACCACGTCCACGCCCTCGCGCAGCGCCTGGCCGATGTAGGCGGCGTGGGTGGCGTCGGGCGAGGTGACGACCACGACGTCCGGCCGCTCCCTGGCGAGCAGGCGGCCGAAGTCGCCGGGGTCGTAGTGCGCCATCCGCAGGTCGGGCCGGGTCTCGGCGACGAGACGGTCGTAGTACGCCATGCGCACCTCATTGGTGTCGCAGAACGCCACCGGGTGACCGACGTCGGCGTACGGGCCGAGCAGCGCCCCCAGGTACATGCGGGCACGTGAACCGGTGCCGACGAAGGCGTAGCGGCGAGGTCGGGCCATGCGTTTCGATCCCCTATTTCAGGCCGGTGGTGGCGATGCCCTTGACCAGGTACTTCTGGCCTGCGATGAAGAACCCGATCACGGGCGCGAGCGACAGGAACGACATGGCGAACATCTGCCCCCACTGCGACTGCCCCTCCGAGTCGATGAACTGCCGCAGGGCCAGCGGCACGGTGTACAGCTCGGAGTCGGTCAGGTAGATCAGCGGGCCGAAGAACTCGTTCCACACCGAGATGAACGTGAAGATCGCCGTGGTGGCGAACGCCGGCATGCACAGCGGCATGATCACCTTCCAGAAGGTGCGGAACGGCCCGCAGCCGTCGATGCGGGCGGCGTCGTCGAGCTCCTTGGGCAGCGCGCGCATGAACTGCACCATCAGGAAGATGTAGAACGCGTTGGTGGCCAGGAAGTTGGGCACGAGCAGCGGGTAGTAGGTGTTGAGCCAGCCCAGCTTGGCGAAGACGATGTACTGCGGCACCAGGAGCACGTGGCCGGGCAGCATCATGGTGCCGAGCATCAGGGTGAAGAACAGCTTGCGGCCGGTGAACTTCAGCCGGGCGAAGCCGTACGCCGCCAGCGAGCAGGACACCAGGTTGCCGATGATGCTCAGCACGACGATCACGAACGAGTTGGCGAGGTAGACGCTGAACGGCTGCTCCAGCGCGGTCCACCCGTCCAGGTAGTTGGCCGGGTTCCACTCGGCGGGCCACAGCGACAGGTCGGTGAAGATCAGCCGGTCCGGTTTGAGCGAGCTGGAGATCAGCCACGCCAGCGGGTACATCATGACCGCGCCCACCACGCAGAGCAGCACGTGCTTGGCGTACCGGGAACGGCGGGTCCGGCCCACGCGCTCGACGAAACTTTCCTCAGTTGTCATAGAAGACCCAATACTTCGCGGCCAGGAAGTTGACCGCGGTGAACGCGGCGATGATCACCAGCAGCATCCAGGCCATGGCCGAGGCGTAGCCCATGTTGAACTGCGAGAAGCCCTGCTGGTACAGGTACAGGTTGTAGAAGAGCGTGGAGTTGGCCGGCCCGCCGGTGCCGCCGCTCATGACGAATCCCTGGGTGAAGGTCTGGAACGACGAGATCAGGGACTGGATCAGGTTGAAGAAGATGATCGGGCTCAGCAGCGGCAGCGTGATCGAGCGGAACTGCCGCCACCGCGAGGCTCCGTCGATGGCGGCGGCCTCGTAGTACATGCCCGGGATCTGCCGCAGTCCGGCCAGGAAGATCACCATGGGAGAGCCGAACGTCCAGATGTGCAGGACGATGAGCGTGGTGAGGGCGTAGTCGGGGTCGGTCGTCCAGCCCGGCCCGTCGATGCCGAACCAGCCGAGGAACGCGTTCACGATGCCGTCGAGGCCGAAGATGTAGCGCCACAGCAGGACGATCGCGACGCTCCCGCCGAGCAGGGAGGGCAGGTAGAAGACCGCCCGGTAGACGGACAGGCCCCGGACGCCGCGGTTGAGCAGCATGGCCACGCCCAGCGCCGCCGCCAGCGACAGCGGCACCGACACGAACGTGTAGACGAAGGTGACCTTCAGCGACTGGTGCAGCACCGGGTCGCGGAGCATCTCCGCGAAGTTGTCCAGCCCGATCCACTTCGGCGCGTTGAGCAGGTTGTAGTCGGTGAACGCCAGATACAGCGAGGCGAAGAACGGGATGACCGTGAAGAGCATCCCGATGAACCACGGCAGCAGGAAGAGGTACCCCGCCCGGTCCTGGGGCGGCTTGGCGGGGCGCCTGCGCCGCGGCCCGGCGGACGCCTCCGCCCCGGCGACGGGCCGGTCCAGCACCGGCGCGGCCTTCGGCCTGCTCACCCGCCGAGCGCCTTCCTGCCCGCGTCGAGGAGCGCCGCGGCGCCCTGCTGCGGCGTCTGCCGCTTGAACTCCACTTCGGCGGCGATCGACTGCAGGCTGGAGGCGATGCTGCTCGACCCCGGCGGGTACGTGTAGGAGCGCGGCAACTCCTCCTTCTGCAGCCCGATCAGGTAGTCGGTGGCGACCTGGTCGTCCGCCGCCAGGCTCGGCCGGACCTCGGTGGCCACCTTGGTGTTGGCGGGCACGCCGCGGGTCGTGCCGGTCGCCCTGGAGGCGTCCGGGTCGTTGATGAGGAAGTTGAGCAGCTTCAGCGTCTCGGCCGGGTGCTTGGACTTCGCGGCGACCGACCACAGGGCCGGGGTGTCGATCGACTGGCCGCGCCGCTTCTCGGTGGTCTCGCCGGGCATGCGGAGCAGGACGAGGTTGCCCCCGGCGGCGGCGTTGTAGCCCAGGAAGTTGTTGGTGGGGATGATCTGCGACGCGATGGCGCCCTTGGCCAGGTACGACTGCTCGGCGCCGCCTCCCACGTTCTCGAAGAACCCGGCCGGCGGGAAGCCGCCGTCGGCCCGCATGGACTGGAACATCTCGAACCAGGCGACGAGGGTGGCCTCGCTGATGCCGAGCTTGCCGTCGGCGGTGTAGAAGTCCTCGCCGCGCTGGCGGGTGAACACGATGAGGTTGGCCAGCGTGTACGCCTCGAAGCCGGTGCCGTACACCTTCTTGCCGCTGGCCTTGCTGATCTCGCGGGCGAAGGTGGCCAGGTCCTGCCAGCTCCAGGTGTTCCCGTCCGGGATCTTGACGCCGTACTTCTCGGTCAGCGTCCTGTTGACGACGAAACCGATGCTGTTCAGGCCGGAGGCGACGCCGAAGTTCTTGTCGCCGACGGCCGCGAGCGCCCGTACGCTCTCGCTCAGCCCGGACAGGTCGACCGCGCCGGCGTGCTGGTTGAGGTCGAGCAGCGCGCCCCGGTCGGCGTACTCGCGCAGGCTGTCCATGCGCATCATCATCAGGTCCGGCGCGTTTCCGGCGGCGAAGCGCGTGGCCAGCTTGTCCTTGTACGGGCCGCTGTCCTGATACTCGGTCTTCACCGTGACGCCGGGGTTCTTCTTCTTGAACACCTCCAGCGCGGCCTGCGTCTTCTGCGCCCGGGAGGCGTCGCCCCACCAGACCATGTTCAGCTGGACGCCGCCGCCACCGGATCCGTCGCCGCCCCCGCCGAAGCCCCGGCCGCACGCCGTCAGGCCGAGACCGAGACCGGACAGACCGGCCAACTTCACCAGATTCCTTCGGCTTAACGACATCGGGGCCATTGGAGCGGATCGAGGGGTCATCTGGGCGCGGTCCCTTCAAGAGGGCGCCGGCGAGCCGGCGACAAGACGTCCTGGGGGGTAGGGGGAAGGTCACGTTACGTCGGCATTTCGGGTTACGTCAACCCATGAAACAAATAGAGGCAACCGTTTGCAGTGTCCTGAAACGACAACGGGGCGGCGGGTTGCCCCCGCCGCCCCGTTGCTCGCAGGCCGTTACTTGTTGACGTGTCCGTACAGGAACACGGCGGCCTTCTTCAGCTGGGCGGCGCTCGCCCGGCCGGTGCGGTGCCGCTCCGCGGCGGCGATCGCCTGCTTCAGCGTCGTCTTCCCGGACACCTTGGCCGAGCCGTTGTAGACGCCGTGCGCGTAGTTCAGCCACGCGGCCAGCAGCTCACGGTCCAGCAGCGCCTTGGCGGCCTTGCTCTTGGTGGCGAGGGCCTTGTACGCGGCGGACAGCGTGGTGGCGTCGGTCAGCTCGGGGAAGACCTTGCTGCCGTTCTGCGCGATCGCGAGGTAGCACGACAGCGTCTGGTCGCTCAGCGAGCCCTTCCCGCGCAGCATCTCCTTGGCCCACGCCTTGGCGCTCAGCGGCTTGGTGCCCTTGCCCCGCGTGCAGTCGTCGGGGGTGGGCACCGGCACCGGCTCGGTGTCCGTGCCGGGGTCGGTCGGGCGGTTCGACGGGGTCGGCGCCGCGGTCGGGCTCGGCGACTTCGTCGCGGTGGGAGTCCTCGTGGGAGTCACCGTGGGAGTCACCGTGGGAGTCGCCGTGGGTGTCACGGTGGGTGTCGCGGTCGGGGTCGGCGTGGGGGTCGGGGTGGCGTCCGGGGTCCACGGCATCGCCCTGGCGACGTCGATCCGCTTGGTGGTGACCGAGGTGCCGCCGCTGGTGTAGGTGATGTTCTTGCCGGTGGCCTTCAGCTTGTCGAGGAGCTGGTCCATGGACAGGTTCGGGTACGCCTGGCGCATCACGGCCAGCGCCCCGGCGACGTGCGGGGCCGCCATCGAGGTGCCGTTCATGGAGCCGTAGCCGTTGCCGGGCACCGAGGAGTTGATGCCCATGCCGGGCGCGAAGAAGTCCAGCAGCGGGCCGCGGTTGCCGAACGAGGCCACCGCGTCGTTGTCATCGGTGGCGCCGACCGTGACCGCCCGGGAGATGCAGGCCGGGCTGGAGACGCCGTCGGTGAAGCCGTTGTTGCCGGAGGCGACGACCGTGGCCACGCCGAACTGCTGCAGCCAGACGATCTCGTCCCGCAGGCCGCCGAAGTCGGGGTCGTCGTCGCAGGGCTTGGTCTGCTTCGGGCCGCCGCCCAGGCTCAGGTTGGCCGCCACGACCTTGTAGGCGGCGTGGACGCTGTCCACGTACTGCAGGGCCAGCTTCTGGTCGGAGGTGTAGCTGAGGAAGCACGGGGCGCTGGTGCCCAGCTCACCGCAGATGGGGCCGTTGAAGCGGGTGAAGACCTGGACGGGCAGGATGCCCGCTTCGGGGGCGACGCCGTCGGATGGAGCGTTCCCGGCCTTCTTGCCCGCCGCGATGCCGGCCACGTGGGTGCCGTGGGCGCACTTGTTTGCGCCCTGGACCAGGCACTTGGGGGTCTTGGCGTCGGCCGAGCCGGGGCCGGTCTGGACCGGCAGGCCGTTCGGGCACAGCGACTCGGCCTGGATGGCGGGGTCGTTGTCGACGGTGGAGAAGCAGGCCTCGTTCACGATCCGCCCGGCGAAGAACGGGTGGTCGCGGTCGATGCCGGTGTCGACGATGGCGACGGTGGAGCCCTTGCCGGTCCAGCCCGTCTTGTTGGCCCAGTCGGAGCCGATCAGCTTGGTGCTGACGTCGAGCGAGGGCGCGCTCAGCTCGTCCTCGTAGATGGACTTGATCCGGGCATCGGTCTTGAGTTCGTTGAGCGTGGCCTGGTTCAGGGAGGCGACCAGGAACTCCTTGGAGCTCGTCCGGTCGATGACCTTGGTCTCTTTCGAGGCATTCTCCGTCTTGTCGGCCACGGCCGCCAGGCTCTCGCCGTCCTTGATCTCGATGATCGCGCGGACCTGGTGCCCGCTCTTCACCTCGGCGGCGAGGCTCTTCGCGACGGCGGGATCGTCCGTGGCCGCCTGCGCGGGCGACGCGGCGGCCAGGGCGCCCGTCATCGTGGTGGCGAGCATGGAAACGCTCGCCAGCAGAGACCGTAGTCTCACTGGTCCTCCGGGGGGAACGGGCCCGTCTCGTCCGGACGGGGCTGCGTAAGGGGAGCGGGACAGCATCGAGTGCTCAGCCGGCCGCCGGTGTCGAACAAGATCCCCTTTGAGTGCGAGGAACAGGCTAGGAGGTTATGCGGAGGATAAGTAGGAATGAGGTGATTCCGTTATCTGGAAATCTCCGCAGGTCACATGGGTCGGAAGACGAACATGTCCCGCATCCGTGAGATAATGCTCTTATCGGAGCCCTCTCGGCCCCGGGCGCAGCCCGGGCGGGAGGGTTTTTTCATGCCCGCCTTCACCACGTGACCCGCGGCGGGCTCTTCCCTCTTCACCCCATCAAGGAGTGCCCCTATGGACCTCGGTCTGACCTGCCCGCGTTTCCTCTGGTCCGGCGGCGACGCCGCGATCGCCGACAAGTTCGCCGCCGTCGCCCGCGGCGCCGACCAGGCGGGGCTGCGCAGCCTCTGGGTGATGGACCACTTCTTCCAGATCCCCAACTTCGGCTCCCCGGAGGACCCGATGCTGGAGGCGTACGGCGCGCTCTCGTACGCCGCCGCCCTCACCAGCCGGGTGAGCCTGGGCGCGCTCGTGACCGGCGCCGTCTACCGTACGCCCGGCCTGCTGATCAAGCAGGTCAGCACCCTGGACGCGCTCTCCGGCGGTCGCGCCGTCCTCGGCATCGGCGCCGGCTGGTACGAGCCCGAGGCCCGCGGCCTCGGACTGCCCTTCCCGCCGCTGGCCGAACGGTTCGAGCGGCTCGAGGAGACGCTCCAGATCGCCAGGCAGATGTGGAGCGACCAGGACGGGCCGTACCGGGGCCGGCGCTACAGCCTGGAACGTACGCTCAACGCGCCGCAGGCCGACCCGCCCATCCTCATCGGCGGCAGCGGGGAGAAGAAGACCCTCCGCCTCGTCGCCCAGTACGCCGACGCCTGCAACTTCCTGTACGGCGCCGACGTCCGGCACAAGCTCGGAGTCCTGCGCTCCCACTGCGAACGCCTGGGCCGGCCCTACGAGGACATCGAGAAGACCCTCCACATGCGCATCCCCGAGGGTGAGAGCGTCGAGCAGAGCGTCCGGCGCTGCGCCGAACTCGCCGCCCTGGGCATCGACCACGTCATCGTCGCCGTGCCCGACCCCGCCGCCGATTCGTGGCTGACCCACCTGGCCGAACTCGCCGCACGGATATCCACCATCACGCCATTCGGTCGTAAGGGGAGCAATTCTGGCTGAATAACTTTGCGCGATGCGATGAATATCGGGTCCGCGTATTATGGAATGGTGGTCTTCTGGATACCTGTCTCATGAACGCGCAGGACGTGGCCTTGCTGACCGCGGCGATGAACCTCGGCACGCTGGTCTTCGTCGGGCTCCAGACGAGGGCGCTGACGAGGCAGACCAGGCTGGTGGCCGCCAATCTCGAGTACGGCACCCATCAGCGGCTCATCGATTATCTCAACGAGATCAACACCATGATCATCGATAATGACCGCGTTCGCGAGATATTCGCGGACATCGATTTCATCGGGGACAGCGTCCGGCGAAATCCGGAAATTTCCGTGCAGAACATCGCCCTCGCCTGGTCAATATTCAACCGCTACGAGGCCGCCCACACCGGCTACCGGCTGGGCGTCATCAAGGACGACGACTGGGAGATCTGGCTGCGCAGGATCAGGAATGACCTCAAGATCCCCTTCATCCGCACGGTCTGGCTGCAGGACATGCAGAACTTCGACTACCGCAAGGACTTCCGGGACCTGATCAACGACCTCCTGTAGGCGGCCCCGGCCGGCGCGACGATGGGAGCAGAACGCCTCGTTTGACACCAAAACCTGACAGCCTGCTTCGCGGATTGCGATAGCTTGTGTACGGAATGATCACGAATGGAGGCCGTGACATGCCGGAGCAAGGCGGTGGCGGAGCTATGGGGATCGACGTCACCAGGCCAAGCGTCGCCCGTATGTACGACTACTACCTCGGTGGCAAGGACAACTTCGAGGTCGACCGCGACGCCGTACGGCGGGTCGAGAAGGCGATGCCCGAGATCCGCCAGTTGGCCCAGGAAAACCGGGCGTTCCTGCGCCGCGCGGTGCGGCACATGGCCCGGCAGGGGATCCGGCAGTTCATCGACATCGGCTCGGGCCTGCCCACCGTGGGCAACACGCACGAGATCGCCCAGCAGATCATCCCGGACGCCCGGGTGGTGTATGTCGACAACGACCCGGTCGTGCTGCAACACGGCCGTGCGCTCCTGGCGACCGACCACAACACCACCGTGGCCGCCGCCGACATGCGCCGCCCGGCCGACGTGCTCGGGCACCCGGAGACCGTCAAGCTCATCGACTTCAACGAGCCGGTCGGCGTCCTGATGATCGCCATGGTGCACTTCCTCACCCTGGAGGAAAGCGCCTCGGTCATGGGCCGGCTCCGCCACGCCCTGGTGTCCGGCAGCCACCTGACGGCCACCCACGTCACCGTCGACGGCCATCCGGCGGACGCGGTCGCCCAGATCGAGACGGTGTACGCGGCCACGCCGACGCCGATCTACTTCCGCGGGCACGCCGACGTGGCGAGCTTCTTCGATGGGTTCGACCTGGTGGATCCCGGTCTGGTCACCATCGACGCCTGGCATCCCGACCCGGCCGACCCGGCTCCCGCCGCCACGCGATGGCTGTACGGGGGAGTCGGCCGCAAGCCGTGAACCGCCTCATCGAGGCTCCGCGCCGCCGGCGACCAGGCGTTTGCCGAGGCGCTGGGCCGGGGCCTCGATGAGCCGGTAGGTCATGGCGCTGAGCGGGATCAGGGCCAGGAAGTACAGCACCGGGTTCGGGATCACGTGCAGCAGGATCGGGTGCAGCAGGTAGACGGAGAAGCTGATCACGCCGAGTCGCGCCAGCCAGCGCGGGAACGCCCGCCGGCGCAGCGCGAACGCCAGCCCGAAGGCGCCGTACGCGAGCGCGATCGCGGGTGCCCAGCTGGGCTCGTCCTTGGCGAAGAGCCCGCAGCCCAGCACCACCGCCACCGCGACGGCCGCCGTACGCCAGGGGACGGCTCCCTGCTCGGCCCGGTACACCGCCGTCCCCGCGAACATCGTCGCCAGAATGATCACGCCCTGCCAGGTGCCGGCCCGGCTGCCCAGGATCACCAGCCCGAGCCCGAGGAGACCGCCCGCGACCGCGGCGGCCGTACGTACCCTGCCGTGCCCGAGGGCGGTCACCGCGATGGCCGCCACGACCGCGACGGGGAGCAGCACGGCGGCCACGTCGTCCCGGCCGCCGATCATCGTCTGCGGCACCAGCAGGCCCACGCCCACGGCCACCAGCGCCAGGACGACGGCGATCTCCGCCGACCTGCCGGCCTGCCGCACCTGGAACAGCGCGACGCTGATCAGGTAGAACGCCATCTCGTACGAGAGCGTCCACGTCACGCTGATGACGGCCGGCAGGTTGAGCAGCTCCTGCAACATGGTCAGATTGCCGAGCGCGACCACGGGGAGAGGGCGCTCGGCGAGCTGGGGTTCGAGGCGGAGCACGCCGGCCAGGGCTAGGAGGAGCACCAGGCAGCAGGCGCTGACCAGCAGGGGGAGGAGGCGGAAGGCCCGCCCGGTCCAGAAGGCGCGCACGTCGCCGCGCCGTTCCAGGGAGGCGGGGATGATGTACCCGCTGACCAGGAAGAACACGAAGACGCCCCAGCTGCCGAGGTCGATCCGCCGGTCCACCTCCACCCAGAGGTCCGGGACGAAGGTCCAGCCGGCGTGGTGCATGGTGACGGCCAGCGCGGCCGGCCCCCGCAGGGCGTCCAGCCAGGCCAGCCGGGCGGGGGCCCTGAACATCTGCCGGATTCTAGGCCATACGAGACCGTCGGGAGTCCACGTCTCAGACCAGCCGGGCCTCGTAGGCGGCGATGACCAGGTGGACGCGGCTGCGCGCACCGAGCTTGGTCAGCAGGCTGCTGACGTGCGTCTTGACCGTGCTGAGGCTGACGTACAGGCTCTGGGCGATCTCCGCGTTGCGCCCGGCGGGGAGGGGTCAACCGGTTCCTGCCCGGCTACCCGGCGCTCCAGCTGATCGAGCAGCTACCGCCCATCATGCCGACCTGGGCGGCTTTCACGGTGCTCGCCGGGTGGGCGGTGGTTCCGCTGCTCGCCGCCTGGCGACGGGAGTGAATGTGCAGGATGCGGGGGTAGGGGGCGCCCGTAGTCCGAAGAAATGGGGAACGTGTATGAGCCGCATCGGGGAATGGCTGAAGAAGGTGGAGAACCTGGCCAGGGGGCATTCCAAGCAGGCCGACCAGTTGCTGGACCGCGCCGAGCGCTACGCGAAGGAGCGGACCGGCCACAAGTACGACGACCAGATCTCGAAGGGCGCGGACGCGGTGCAGCAGCGCTACGGCGGCGGTGGTCAGCCGCAGCCGCCCGTTCGGGACGAGGGGACCAGGGACCAGAGGCGCGAGGGCTGAACGGCCGGGCCGGCTACCTGTCGCCGACGAAGGAGAGGTACCGGTCGGCCGAGCGGCGGACGGCCTCCGCGCCGTCCCCGTATACGACGCGCTTCCACCAACCCCCGTAAACCCTCTCGAACGCGTACGGCTCCAGCAGGTCCAGGGCGCGGCGCACGACGTGCGGACGTTCCGGGATGTAGTTGGGGTAGCTGTACATGAAGCTCACCCAGCGCCGGTCCTGGACGACCTGGAGGATGTCACCCGAGAACAGGGCACGCTCGGACGACCAGTGCAGCACCTGGCCGCCCTCGAAGTGCACGCCCGCGTTGATCAGGGTGAGGTCCTCCGACAGCCGGTGGGTGTCGCCTTCCCAGAAGACGACCGAGTCGTCCGGTCTGGCCACCCACCGCCTGTCGGCGGCGTGGATGTACACCGGGGCGTCGAAGGCCCGGGACCATTCGATCATGGAGCCGTAGAAGTGGGGGTGGCTGATGGCGATGGCCGACACCCCGCCCAGCTCCTCGACCTCGGCGATCAGGTCGTCGTCGAGGTAGGAGACCATGTCCCAGAGCACGTTGCCCTCCGGCGTGCGCAGCAGGAGCGCGCGCTGCCCGATCGCCGTGGGCGGGGCGGTGCCGATGCCCACCACGCGCGGGCCCTCCTCCTCCACCCGGCCGCGATGGCCCTCGGCCGCCAGGCCCGCCAGCGTGGTCCACCGCTGGCCGTCCCAGCCGACGTACTGGCGCTCGTCCTCGCAGATCGGGCAGTCGGGGCGCGGCTCGGCGTACTGGACGCCGCAGGTGCGGCAAATGGGCAGGTCGGCCGGTGGCATGCGGCCAGCCTAGCGCGGGCCTGTACGGTGATCGCATGGTCAGAGGGGGGTTGCTGGTCGCGGGGACCACGTCCGACGCGGGCAAGAGCGTGCTGACGGCGGGGATCTGCCGGTGGCTGGCCCGCAGGGGCGTGCGCGTCGCGCCCTTCAAGGCGCAGAACATGTCGCTCAACTCGTACGTCACCGCTCAAGGCGCCGAGATCGGCCGGGCCCAGGCGACGCAGGCGCAGGCCGCCTACCTGGAGCCGACGGTGGACATGAACCCCATCCTCCTCAAACCGGGCACCGACCGCCGCAGCCAGGTCGTCCTCATGGGCAACCCGGTGGCGGACGTGGACGCGATGGAGTACGGCGCGCTCAAGGACCTCCTGCGCGCCACCGCGCTGGAGGCGCTCGAAAGGCTCAGGGGTCAGTACGACGTGGTCGTGTGCGAGGGCGCGGGCAGCCCCGCCGAGATCAACCTGCGCCGCGGCGACATCGCCAACATGGGCCTGGCCAGGGCCGCCGACCTGCCCGTGATCGTGGTCGGCGACATCGACAGGGGAGGGGTGTTCGCCGCGTTCTACGGCACGGTGGGCCTCTTAGATGCCGACGACCAATCGCATATTTCCGGATTTGTCGTGAACAAGTTCCGCGGCGCGCGGGAGCTCCTGGAGCCCGGCCTCGACATGCTCAGGCGGCTGACCGGGCGCGAGGTGTACGGCGTCCTGCCCTGGCTCGACGGGCTCTGGCTGGACGTCGAGGACTCCCTGGCCCTGGACAGCCGGAAGGTCGCGGTAGGCGCCCCGTACGGCAGGCAGACCCTCCGGGTGGCCGTCGTACGGCTGCCGAGGATCTCGAACTTCACCGACCTGGACGCCCTGGCCGCCGAGCCGGGAGTCGTGGTGCGTTTCGTGACCGATCCGGTCGAGCTGGACGACGCCGACCTGGTGGTGCTGCCGGGCTCCAGGGCCACGGTGAGCGACCTGGCGTGGCTGCGGGAGCGCGGGCTGGCGGCGGCGATCATCGACCGCGCGGGGCCCGTGCTGGGGATCTGCGGCGGGTTCCAGATGCTCGGGCGGGAGATCGTGGACGAGGTGGAGTCTGGGGCGGGCAAGGTCGAAGGGCTCGGGCGGCTGCCGGTACGCGTCGAGTTCGCGAAGGAGAAGCGGCTCGGGCGGCCCGAGGGCACGGCGTATGGGCAGCCGGTCCGCGCGTACGAGATCCACCACGGGCTGGCCTCGGTCGATGGAGGCGAGCCGTTCCTCGACGGCTGCCGGGCCGGCAACGTCTGGGGCACCACCTGGCACGGCGCCCTGGAGAACGACGGCTTCCGCCGGGCCTTCCTGGCCGACGTGGCCGCGCGGGCGGGACGCGACTTCGCGCCGGCTCCCGGCACGGACTTCGCCGCGCTCCGGGAGGAGCGGCTCGACGCGCTCGGCGACCTGGTGGAACGGCACCTCGACACGGACGCGCTGCTCCGCCTCATCGAGCACGGCCCGCCGGACGTCCCGGTCCTGCCCCCGGGCGCGCCACCGCTCAGCTAGCGGGCGCTCATCCTGTCCGGGCCACGCGCTGGGCGTCGATCCAGGCGTCGATCTGCTCCCAGTGGTCGTACAGCCACCGGATCCGGTCCTCCCGCTCCGCCGGGATCTCGGCCGCGGGCACCCGCCACCACTTCGCGGTGATCTGAGCGTTGAAGGGCAGCTTGCGCCAGACGTCCCCCAGCGTGATGAGGTCGTCGAGCCCGGTGTGCGCGACGAAGATGACGTCCGCCGACGGGCACGCCTCGATGGCCGTGATGGCGCCGTTCGGACGGGGCGGGAGCAGGTGGTCCATGCCGCGCGCCCGCTCCGCCTCCTCGGTCAGCCCCTTCTCCTCCAGTCGCCGGATGGCGAGCCGGCGGCGGCGCGGGGTGAAGTTCCCGCCCTCGGGGAAGATCACGAGAGCGTCCTGGTCGCCCATCGTGGCGGCGAGGCGGTGGATCTCCTCGATGACCCGCTTCTGTCCGGACTTGCGGGGCACGAACGCGTTCGGCAGCCGGTTGATCACGACGTCCAGCGAGGGGTCGTACTGAAGTGCGGCCTTCATGACGATGCGCGGCCGCCGGTGATAGATCGCCAAAAGGTAATAAATCAGCAAAAAGGAGTCGCCGGGGCCCGCGTGCCGCGACAGCACGATGACCGGTCGCGTCAGCCTGGCGGACTGCTCCTCGTCCGTCAGGTCGGGCTCCTGGATCTCCAGCGTCAGCCGGAAGATCCGCACGGCGGCCGCGTGCACCTTGTCCAGGAACCACCTGATCAGGGCGTAATGCCGCTCCTGGCGCCGGGCCCCGCCCGCCACCCACAGCCACAGGCACGTGATCAGCACGCCCGACTCCAGCGTCAGCCACACCGTGGCGAACCAGACGAACCTCGCCCCTCTGCGCCGCGGCGGCGGCAGGCGCAGCGAGGCCGCGGCCGTGACCAGGAGCCAGAACGGCAGCGTCACGACCATGAACACGGTCATCACGATGACCAGCGGAGCCAGCACCAGCCGGCGGAGAATACGCGGTGGAAGCAACGGCGCCTCCCTGCAACGGTCTAACCTTCATCCTCCTCTGTTGCGCAAATAGCGGGAAGAAGCGCTGTACGCCCGCTCGATGCAGGCGGAGATCTGCGAAATGTTGCGGTAGCGCAGCGGGGAGAGCGCCTCGGTCGTCCCGGCGGGCAGCACGTGCACCTCCACGCCGGGCGGCAGGCTGGCCATGTCCTCGGCGAACCGGTGCCTGCGCGCGATCTCGAACGCCACCATGCCCACCTCCCAGAACCTCCTGGGCGGCGCCAGCGGCCGTTCGATCCGCCCGACGTGCAGGACGTAGACGCGCTTGGCGCCGAGCTGCACGGCCCGCCCCACGGGGATGCTGTGCACCAGCCCCCCGTCGTAGAAGTGCTCGCCGCCGATCACGACGGGCGGCAGCAGCCCGGGCACCGCGCACGACGCCAGCACCGCGTCGACCAGCGGCCCGCCGGTGAACCAGTGAGCCGCCGCCCGCTCGACCGAGGCCGCCACGCACTGGAAGGGGACCTCCAGCTCCTCGATCCGCGAAACCCCCACGGTCCCGCTCAGAACCTCGCGCAACGGCCCGATCGGGTGCAGATGGGTGCCGGTCCTGGCCAGCGTGGACAACCGGGCCACCCACGAGCCGGCGAAGGCCGTACGTACGACGTCGGAGCGCCACAGAGTGGTCAGCCGCTCCACCGCCTCGGACGGGGCGGCGGCGATGACCACCCCGTTCAGGGCGCCCACGGACGTGCCCACGACGAGGTCGGGGCTGATGCCCGCCTCGTCGAGCGCCTGCAGCATGCCCACCTCGTGCGCGCCGAGCACGCCCCCGCCACCGAGCACGAACGCCGTTTCCACGCAACCCACCCTCTCGTTGCCGCGTCCCGGAAGCAAAGCCATCCGCACGCTGCCGGACCCGTCCGGTGACGAGGCCGTCTGCTGGGCCGGCCCACGGGCCCCGGCTTCGGCCTCAGTCGGTGACGGCGAGGCGGATGCCGAAGCCGACGATGACCACGCCGGTCAGGCGGTCGAGGAAGCGGCGTACGGCGGGCGTCCGCAGGAAGCCGCCCACCAGCGACGCGAACCCGATCAGCGCCGCGCTCCACAGCAGCCCCTCGGCCACGTGCACGCCGGCCAGCACCAACCCCATGACCGCGTGCGGCGCCCCGTCCGGGATGAAATGCGGCAGCATGGCGACGTAGAATGCCCCGACCTTGGGGTTGAGCAGGTTCGTGACCAGCCCGCGCCGGAACCCGGCCCCGAACCGCACCGCCTGCTCCGGCTCGTCATGAGGCGCGGCCTTGGCCAGGAGCATGCGCAGGCCCATCCAGACCAGGTACGCCACGCCGGCCCAGCGTAGGACCTCGTAGCCGAGCCGCGAGGCGGCCAGCAGCGCCGACAGTCCGGCCGCGGTGAGCACGCCCCACGTGAGCGTGCCGAGCTGGATGCCGAGCGTCACGCCCCAGGCTGCCCGCCTGCTCGCCAGCAAGGACGTACGCAGGATCAGGGCCGTGTCGAGGCCGGGGGTGAGCGTGAGCAGCGCCACCACGGCGGCGAACGACCAGACTGATCCTGCGATGTCCATGGCGTCAGGGTATGAGGAGCAGTTTTCCTGTCGTCCGGCGGGCCGCCAGGTCCTCGTGCGCCTGGTGCGCCTCGGCCAGCGGGTAGCGGTGCGAGATGTTGATGGTGAGCTGTCCCGACTTGATCCAGCCGAACAGGTCGGAGGCGCGCCGCAGCAGCTCCTCGCGCTCGGCTATGTAGTGGACGAGCGTGGGCCTGGTCAGGAAGAGCGAGCCCTTGCGGTTGAGGATCTGGGGGTCGATCGGCGGCACCGGGCCGCTGGCGGCGCCGTACAGGGCCATGAGACCGCGCGGCCGCAGCGCATCGAGCCCGCCGTCGAACGTGGCCTTGCCGACGCCGTCGTACACCACGTCGATCCTGTTCCGCAGCGCCTCGGCGAAGTCGTCGTACCGCAGCACCTCGTCGGCGCCGGCCTCCCTGGCGAGTTTCTCCTTCTCGCTGGTGGAGACGGTGGTGTGGACCTTGGCGCCCTTGAGCTTGGCCAGCTGGATGAGCAGCTGGCCCATGCCGCCGGCTCCGGCGTGGACGAGCACCTCGTCGCCTTCCCGCACCTCGTGGGTGGAGTGGGTGAGGTAGTGGGCGGTCATCCCCTGCAGCATCGCCGCCGCGGCCACGTCGGCCGGGACGCCGTCGGGCACCGGCACGGCCCGGTCCGCCGGGATCACCGCCTTCTCGGCGTAGCTGCCCAGGACGTTGGCCCAGGCCACGGTGTCGCCCACGGCCACCCCTTGCACCCCAGGCCCGACGGCCGAGACCGTGCCCGCGCCCTCGGAGCCGATGGGAGTGGGCAGGTCGAGCGGGTACGCGCCGGAGCGGTGGTAGATGTCGATGAAGTTGACGCCGCTGGCGGCGACGTCGACCACGATCTCCCCCTCGCCGGGGACGGGATCGGGCCGCTCGACGTATTCGAGAACCTCAGGACCGCCAGGGGCGGAGACGATGATGGCATGCATGACACCTAGTCAACTCCGTACGCGCGGGGGAATGCCACTCGGGTCCGGCTTCCCCAGGTGGCGAATACGTGGCGTGCTCGGCCCTGCGCGGTGTGCGGCGTGTCGGTAAGCTAGCGCGCCGTGAGCGGTGAAACCTCCCACATCGGGCGCTACAGGTTGCTTAGCGTGCTGGGTCGGGGCGGCATGGGCACGGTCCATCTCGCCGAGGATCCGGCTGGGCAGCGGGTCGCCGTCAAAGTGATCAACCCGGAGCTGACCCAGCACGAGCAGTTCCGCATGCGGTTCCGCAGGGAGGCGGACGCCGCCCAGAGGGTGCGCAGGTTCTGCACGGCCGCGGTGATCGAGGCCGCGCTCGACGGCGACCAGCTCTATGTCGTCACCGAATACGTGCCCGGCCCGAACCTCGAGGCCGCCGTACGCCAGTCGGGCCCCCTGCGCGGCTCCAGCCTCGACGCGCTGGCCGTCGGCGTGGCCACCGCGCTGACCGCCATCCACGGCGCCGGTGTGGTGCACAGGGACCTCAAGCCGTCGAACGTGCTGCTGTCGCCCGTCGGCCCGCGCGTGATCGACTTCGGCATCGCGCGGGCGCTCGACACGCTCGGAGGCGTCACGGGCACCGGCGAGCTGGTGGGCACGCCCCGCTACATGGCTCCCGAGGTGCTGCGGGGCGAGCCCGTGTCCCCGGCCTGCGACGTGTTCTCGTGGGGATGCCTAGTCGCGTTCGCCGCCAGCGGCAGGGCGCCCTTCGGCGGCGACACGCTGCCCTCGATCGTGTACCAGGTGCTCAACACCGAGCCGGATCTCAGCGAGGTCGAGCCCGGCCTGCGCGAGCTGGTCGGGGCCGCGCTGCGGAAGGACCCGGCCACGAGGCCCACCGCGCAGCAGCTGCTCGACCAGCTCGTCGGGCGGTCGGCCGGGCCCGAACAGGCGGCGCATACCGTACAGGTGGCCTGGCAGCAGGCCACGGCGCCGTACACGTCCGTCGAGCAGAAGTCCAAGGGCAACCGCGCCAAGCTGATCGCGGGCGTCGCGGCGGCGGCCGCGGCGGTGCTCGTGGCGGGCTCGGTGGCCGCGTGGGCGGTGCTCAGCCCCAGCGGGCCGCCCGACATGAGCGTTCTCTACCGCGAGGACTTCACGCAGACCTCCGGCGGCTGGAACGGCGTCTACGACCCGGACGAGACGGCCAGCTACGGCTACCGGACGGACGGGACGTACGGGCTGGACGTGGAGAAGGGGTCCGAGGAGCGGTGGGCGAAGGCGCCCATACCCTTCCTCATCGCCACGCCGACCACGACGCCCGACCCGTCGGCCACGCCCACGCCGATGTTGCCCTCCTCCGTCGTCGTCGCCGTCACCGCCGAGGTCAAGAAGTCGGTCGGGAGCGGTGAGTACGGCGTGTACTGCCACAACATGGACGATGACGACACGTACTACGAGTTCGCGCTCGACACGACCGGGAAGGCCAGGATCCGGCGGATCGTGGACGGATCGGGCGGGACGCTGGCCCAGCCGGTGCAGGTGGACGGCCTGCCCGGCAAGGCCCGGGTGGCGGCGGCGTGCGAGCAGGTCGGGTCGGCCGTGCGGTTGACGATGTGGGTGAACGATCAGCGGGTGCACCAGGTGGAGGATCCGAACGGGCTCGGGAACGGGTATGTGGGGATGTTCGCGCGTACGCCGAAGGATGAGACGTCGCTGCTGAAGACGACGTTCGACGACTTCGAACTACGCGGCCAGAAGACCCCCTGACCCTCCCGGGGCTCCGGCGCGGGCTGCTCTTGCAGGCGCGGGCGGCGGTTCACAGCGCACCGGCACGGGTGGCAGTTCACAGAAGACCGGCACGGGTGGCAGTTCACAGAACACCGGCGCGGGCGGCGGCGAGGGCCGCGTCGGCGGCACGATCGGCGTCCCGCTCGGTGACCGGCTCGTGCGCCACGAACAACCGGTAGTAAACAGGCGCGACCGCCACCCTGATCACTTCCCTGACATCCACGACGTCAGGCAGCTCACCGCGTGCGACCGCCCGCCGCACCACCTCGGCCGACTGCTCGTGCCGGGCCATGAAGAACTCGTGCAGCGCCCGCGCCGCGTCGGGATCCTGTACGGCCGCCGCCACGAACGCCGACGACACCGGCCCCAGCTCCGGGTCGTCGAAGCCGCTGCGCACCAGCTGGACGATGCCCCTCAGATCGCCCTCGATCGAGCCCGTGTCGGGAATGGGCCACGGCTCCTCCCTGGCCAGCTCCAGGGCGTCGGAGATCAGCCCCGCGACGCTGCCCCAGCGCCGGTAGACGGTCGTCTTGTGCACTCCTGACCGCTCGGCCACGTTCTCCACCGTCAGGCCCCGGTATCCGTGCTCGGCCAACTCGGCGAGGGTGGCCTCGCGTACGGCGTCCCGAACCCGGGCGCTTCGCCCGCCCGGCCGCTTGTTCGACTCCAAAAACTACTCCAGTTGCATTAGCGTCTCCCGCATGGCACACTAACGCTACAACGGTTGCGATTGGAGTTCCATCCTGATCAGTCTTCGAGGGGTTTCCAAGTCATACGGCGAGCGGGCCGTCCTCGCTGAGGTGTCCATGTCCGTGAAGCCCGGCGAGCGCGTGGGCGTCGTCGGCGAGAACGGCTCGGGCAAGTCCACGCTGCTGCGGCTGCTGGCCGGGGTCGAGTCGCCCGACGACGGCGAGGTGACGCTGGCCGACGACACCGGCTACCTCCGGCAGACGCTCGACCTGCCGCCCGGCCACACGGTCCAGCAGGCCGTCGACGCCGCGCTGGCCGGCCTGCGCGCCATGGAGCGCCGGATCCGCGAGCTGGAGTCGGCGCTCACCGATGACGTCATGGCGGAGTACGGGGAGCTGCTGACGGCGTACGAGCTGCGCGGCGGCTACGAGGCCGACGCGCGGGTCGACAAGGCCTTCCACGGGCTGGGGCTGTCCCGCGTGGGCCGTGACCGGCCGCTGTCCAGCCTGTCGGGCGGGGAGCGCGCCCGCCTCGGCCTGGCCTGCGTCCTGGCCGCCGCTCCCAGGGTCCTGCTGCTCGACGAGCCGACCAACCACCTCGACGAGTCGGCCCTGACCTGGCTCGAAGCCCGGCTGCGCGAGCACCGGGGCACGGTCGTCGTGGTCTCCCACGACCGTGTCTTCCTCGACCGGGTGGCCACGGCCGTGCTCGAGGTCGAGCACGGGGCGATCACCCGCTTCGGCGGCGGCTACACCGGCTTCCTGGCCGCCAAGGCCGCCGCCAGGGCCCGCTGGGAGCAGTCGTACGCGGCGTGGTGCGAGGAGGTGCGGCAGGTGCGCGACTACGCGGCCACCACCGCCCACCGGGTGGCCGCGGGGCGGCAGATGCGCGACAACAACAAGATGGCCTACGACCGCAACGCCGGGCGGGTACAGAGCTCGGTGGCCAGCCGGGTCCGCAACGCACACGAGCGCCTGCGCCGCCTGGAGGCCGACCCCGTCCCTCGGCCACCCGCCCCCCTCCGCTTCCACGGCACTTTCACCCCCGCCCCGACCCTCCGCGACCCCCTGAACACCACCGCCCCGCCCTTCCCCGACCCGCTGGAAATCGACGAAACGAGTCCCAGCACCCCAGCCTTGGGCTCTGCACCCAACGCAGCACCGGAGCCCACCCCGGGACACCGGCCCGGCCCCCGACACGCCTGCGACGCAGCACCCGAGCCCACCCCGAAACGCCGGCCCGGCACACAACGCACCCCTGATACGACCCACGAGCCCACACCGCGCCATGCGCCCGCTATGAGCCATGAGCGCGCTGCGGGACGCGCACCTGGCGTGCGACGCGCCCCTGATGCGGGACGTGAGCTCGGCCTCCGACACCAGCGTGCTGGAGACGAGCATGTGGCCGGACACGAGCATGCAGTTGGGCACGAGCGTGGCCAAGCTCGCGTGCTTGTGGAGCTGCGCGATGTCCGGGTCGGCGATCGGTTGCACGTGCCCTCCCTGACCATCGAAGCCGGTGACCGGCTGCTGGTCCGCGGGGCCAACGGCGCGGGCAAGTCGACGCTGCTCCAGGCCCTGGCCGAGCACGCCCGGGTAAGGGTCGGCCACCTGCCGCAGGAGGTGACGTTCGACCCCGACCTGACCGTCCTGGACGCCTACGGCCACAACCACAGCTATGCGGACGAGCGGCGTGCGGCTCTGCTGAGCACAGGCCTCTTCAAGCCCCAAGCCCTCGACCAGAAGGTGGGCACGCTGTCGGTCGGGCAGCGGCGCAGGCTGGCGCTGGCCCGGCTGCTGGCGCAGGAGTACGACCTCCTCCTGCTCGACGAGCCGACCAACCACCTGTCGCCGGTACTGGCCGAGGAGATCGAGCAGGCACTCGACGACTACCGCGGCGGGCTCGTCGTGGTGTCGCACGACCGCGCCCTCATCCGGCGCTTCCGGGGGACCGAGATCACGTTGGCAGGAGGACGCATATGTTGAGCAGCGCAGGATCGACCAGTGAAGGACCGCAGATGTTGACCAGGATTGATGAGGGCGCGCCGTACGGCATCGCGACCGGGCCGGACGGGGCGCTCTGGTTCACGCTCGTTCACGAAGGGCGCGTCGGCAGGATGGTGCCGGGTCAGAAGCCGGTGATTCATCAGCTCGATCCGGCCGACGGGCAGCCGACCGTGATCACCCCGGGGCCGGACGGGGCGATGTGGTTCGCGGAGGGCAAGGGCGGCCGGGTCTCCCGGATCACCGCCGACGGGCAGGTGACCTCCTATGAGGCGGACTCGCCGTACGGGCTCGTCGCCGGGCCCGACGGGGCCATGTGGTTCACCCAGATGCAGACCGGCCGGATCGGGCGCATCGGGCCCGGCGGGGAGCGTACGGAGTTCGAGGTGCCGGTGGAGGGCGGCATGCCCGCCTTCATCACGGTGGGGCCGGATGACGCGCTCTGGTTCACGATCAACCAGGGCAACGCCATCGGGCGGATCTCGCTGGCAGGCGAGGTGACCGTTCACCCGCTCCCCACGGAGGGCGCCGCCCCGGTGGGCATCACGGCGGGGCCGGATGACGCGCTCTGGTTCGTGGAGATCGGCGCTGGTCAGGTCGGGCGGATCGACACCGCCGGCAAGATCACCGAGTACCCCTTGCCTGACCGGGTCGCACGACCGCACGCGATCGTCACCGGCCCCGACGGAGCCCTCTGGTTCACCGAGTGGGCCGCCGACCGCCTCGGCCGCATCACCACCGACGGGACCATCGACTCGTACCCGCTCCCAACCGCACCGCAGCCGGGAGACGATGGTGCGCGAAAGGCCGAGCCACACGGGCTGACGGTCGGGCCGGACGGGGCGATCTGGGTGGCCCTGGAGGCGGGCGCTTTGGCCCGCTTCAGCATCGACTAACGAACCACGACCACCTCAGCGACCTCACCTACCAACCAGCCAGCCCAGCGCCCCGACCCAGCGCCCCGACCCAGCGCCCCGACCCAGCGCCCCGGCTCGGCATCCGTGCCCGGGGTCCGTGCCTGGGGTCCGTGCCTGGGGTCCGTGCCTGGGGTCCGTGCCTGGGGTCCGCGTCCGGGGTCCGTGCCCGGGGTCCGTGCCCGGGGTCCGTGCCCAGCGCCCCGGCTCGGCTTCCCCGCCGAGCCCCGTCACCGCCCTGGGCCGTCACCGCCCTGGGC
>NZ_JBSFTC010000185.1:0-22408 GCF_053590415.1 Nonomuraea sp. NPDC003201 | reverse complement strand
CGCGGCGCAGCGCCGCGAGCTGCTGCGCCGCCTGAACGAGACGCAGCACGCGGCGCTGGCCGAGCCGGCGGGCTCGGGCGCCGGCCTGCTGCTGGAAGGGATCATGCTGCGGCTGCAGGCGGACCTGCGCTGGCTGGTGGCCTGCGAGCGAGCCTGGTCCAGGATCGACGACAAGGTTGAGGACGCATGAACGAGTCGAGTCCCGTGGTCGGTGTCCGCGGCCTGGTGAAACACCATGGTCAGGGGCAGGGCCGGGTCCGCGCGGTCGACGACGTCGACCTGGAGGTGCCCCAGGGGCAGATGCTGGCGGTGATGGGCCCCAGCGGCTGCGGGAAGTCCACCCTGCTCCACCTGCTCGGTGGCCTGGAGCGGCCCAGCGACGGGGAGGTGTGGCTGGCGGGCCGGCGCATCGACACGCTGAGCGAGCGGGCGCTGGCGCGGCTGCGGCGCCGGTCGGTGGGGTTCGTCTTCCAGGCCTTCCATCTGGTGGAGGAGCTGTCGGCGGCCGAGAACGTGGAGTTGCCCGTCCTGCTGGCCGGGCGCTCGCGGCGCGAGGCCAGGCGGCGTACGGGCCTGCTGCTGGAACGGGTCGGGCTCACCGACCGTGCCCGGCATCTGCCGTCGCAGCTGTCGGGCGGGCAGCGCCAGCGGATCGCCATCGCCCGCGCGCTGGCCAACGACCCGCTGGTCGTCCTGGCCGACGAGCCGACCGGCAACCTCGACACCGCGGCGACACTCGACGTGCTGAGAATCTTCGAGGACCTGCGTTCGGCGGGGCAGACCCTCGTGATCGTCACGCACGACGAGCGGGTGGCGGCCACCGCGGACCGGCTGATCTCGATGCGCGACGGGATGTTCGTCGACGACACCCGGATGGCCGGCACGGGCACCGGCACCGGGTGGCTCGGCGGCCTGATCGGGCTGGAGGGCTGAACGGCATGGGCTCCATCGTGCTCATCGTTCGTCTGGTGCTGGCTGATGTGCGGCGGCACCAGGTCCAGGCTGCGATGCTCCTGCTCGCGGTGACCATGGCCTCCGCCACGATGGCACTGGGCCTGTCCCTGCGCGGCGTGAGCGACGCGCTGTACGAGCAGACCCGCGCGGCCACCGCCGGGCCGGACGTGGTGGTGCTCTCCGGCGAGACGGGCCCCGCCGTGACCCCGACCCTGGCCTCGCTGACGGACACTCCCGAAGTGGTCGCCCACCATGGCCCGTACCGCATCGTCTACGCCAACCTCACCACGCGCGATTCCACGTCGTCCCCGGTGGTGGTGCAGGGCTTCGCCGAGAAGCCCGGCGCCGTCAACCGGCCCCTGGTGACCTCGGGTCAGTGGGTCCGCTCCGGCGGCACGGTCCTCGAACGCGGCTTCGCCACCGCGCTGGGCGTCGGCGTCGGCGACCACGTCACCATCGCCGGCCGGTCGTACCCCGTCGTCGGGATCGCCGTCACCGCGGCCACCTCCATCTACCCCTGGGCGGCGCAGATCGGCCCGGGCGGCGGCCCCAGCGACTACAGCGGCCTGGCCTGGATGACCCGATCGGACGCCCGGACACTGGCGTCGTCCCAAGGCCTCCCGGTGACCACGGCCATGGACCTCAAGCTGCGCGACCCCGCCGCCACCGAGGCCTTCATCGACGCCCGCAGCGTGCCCACCCTCCGGGTCAACTTCCACTCCTGGCAGTTCACCGCGCAACAGGACATGGTCATCCTCAGGAACAGCCAGCCGATCCTGGTCGTCGGCAGCTGGCTGCTCAGCTTCCTGGCCATCACCGGAGTGGCGGCACTGGCCGCGGGACGCGCCGTCGAGCAGACGCGCCGGGCCGGGCTGCTCAAGGCCGTCGGCGCCACCCCGGGTCTGATCGCCGCCGTCCTGTTCACCGAGTACCTGGTGCTGGCGCTGGTCGGCGACGTGCTGGGGCTGGTGATCGCCCGCCTGACCGTGCCCGCCATCGCCAGCCCCACCGCCAGCCGGATCGGCGAAGCGGCCGGGCCCGGCGGCGCCACCGTCGCCACGGCGACCGTCCTCGCCGTGGCGGTGGCGGTGCTGTCCACGCTGCGTCCCACCCTGCGCGCCATGCGTACGGCGACCGTCACGGCGCTGTCCGCCACCGCGCACCAGCCCCGCCACCGGCCCTGGCTCACCGCGCTGTCCGCGCTGCTGCCCACGCCGCTGCTGCTCGGGCTGCGGCTGACCGCCCGCCGGCCGGGCCGCGCCGTGCTCCAGGCGTGCTCCACCGCCACCACAGTGATCGCGATCGTCGCCCTGCTGACCGTCTACATCCAATCGGAAAGGGGTTACGGCCTGAACGGCTCCTCCGCCCTGCCCAACCTGCGGGGCGAGCACGACCGCCGGCTGATGCTCGCCGTCGTCATCCTGCTGATCGCACTCGCGGTCGTGAACACCATCACCCTCACCTGGACCACGGCGATGGACGCCCGAGCGAACATGGCCATCGCCCGCACCCTCGGCGCCACCCCGGGACAGATCTCCGCGGGGCTGTCCGCCGCCCAGCTCCTGCCCGCCCTGCTCGGCGCGCTCGCCGGCGTTCCCCTGGGCATCGGCTTGACGGGGCTCTTCAGCGTCGGGAACACGATCACACCGCCCGTCTCCTGGATGCTGGCGGCCGCACTCGTGATCGTCCTGGCAACGGCGGCACTCACCGCCGTACCCGCACGCTGGGCGGCCCGTCGGCCCGTGGCACAGACCCTCAGCGCCGAAACGGCCTGACCAGAGGGTGGTTGCGCAGCCAGGTCAGGACCTGGCCGGCGTGCTCGTCCGGCGGGAAGATCGGGTAGATGACGTGCTCGATCACGTTGGCGCGGATGATCAGGGTCAGCCGCTTGTACAGCGTCCGCCCGCCGGCCTCGAACGTGGGCAGACCGAGCGGCTGGGCCAGGCTCCGCGCCGGGTCGGAGAGCATCTGGAACGGCAGGTGGAGCCGCTCGACGACCTCGCGCTGATAGTCGGTGTCCTGGCTCGACAGGCCGAACACGCCGGCCGCGCCGGCGGCGAGCAGGTCCTGATGGTGGTCGCGGAAGCCGCAGGCCTCCGGGGTGCAGCCGCGCGCTCCGGGGATCGAGTCCCAGCCGTCGGGCAGGTCGGTGCCCGGGCGGCCGGTGAGCCGCGGCTGTTGCGGTGGGCGGTCTCCTCCAGGTGCCCGATCAGCACCGCCCGGCGGGCCGTGAGCCCCTCGATCCGCTGCGTGAGCTCGGCGATCGCGTCCCGGTACCCTCAGCGATTCGTAGTAACGCACCGCTTTGTCGTCACACCCGCCCGCCGGGCCGGCTCGCTGATCCGCATGCCTCTCACCTCGAAGAACGGTAAACCTTGCCCTTGAGGGTGAGGTCAAGCCGGGCCGAGGACATCTCCGTGGCCGCGCGGGCGCCCGCCGCCCCCCGCGCTCTATGCCGACGCCTTGACGGCCGAGCCCGCCGCAGCGCGCTCCCGCGTGACGCGGCGGCGCCGGGTCGGCAGCCCGAGCGTCGGGTTGGCGACGCCCCAGGCGGCGCTCTTGCAGATCAGTTCCTTGTAGACGGCGGCGAGCCGGCCGGTCAGGACCGCCTGCACGGCGCGATCGTCAGCGGTGACGTACTGGATCAAGCCGTCCTTGCGGCCCAGCGAGATGCACTGGTTGAAGTAGCGGATCGACACGTTCGGGAGCCTCCCGCCGGTCAGGCGGGCCGCGATCGCGTCGGCGGCCTGCCACGCGGTCGGGGTTCCCGAGGCGCACGACATGCGCAGCGGCTTGTCGCCGGGGCCCATCACCATGGCCGCGTCGCCGATGGCGTACACGTCCGGGTGCGAGACCGAGCGCATGGTCCCGTCGACCACGATCTGGCCGCTGCCGGTGACCTCCAGGGCGGTCGCCTTCGCGATCGGGTGAACCGCGAAGCCGGCGGTCCACACGGTGACCGCGGCCGGGATGGCCGTGCCGTCGGCGGTGGTGACGCGGTCGGCTTCGACGCCGGTGACGGCGGCGTGCTCGTACGCGGTGATCCCGAGCTTGCCGAAGACCTTGCGCAGGTGCTCGCGGCCCTTGGGGGAGAGCCAGTCACCGAGGCCGTCCCGGGCGGCGAGGGCGACGTCGAGGTCCGGGCGGGCCTCGGCGATCTCGGTCGCGGCCTCCACGCCGGTGAGACCGCCGCCGACGACGACCACGCTCTGCCCGGCGTCGAGGCGGGCCAGGCGCTCGCGCAGCCGGAGCGCTCCGGGGCGGCCGGCGATCTCCTGGGCGTGCTCGGCGGTCCCGGGGACGCCTTGGGCGTTCCAGCGGCTGCCGAGGGCGTAGACGAGCGTGTCGTAGGGGAGTTGTCCGGCGCCGTTCGCGTCGATGACGGCGACGGTCTTGCGGTCGACGTCGACGCCGGTGACCTGCGCGAGCCGGACTTCGACGCCGGTGCCCGCGAACATCTCGCTGAACGGCCGGGGCTTGAGGTCCTGGCCGGTCGCCACCTGGTGCATGCGGACGCGTTCGACGAAGTCGGGCTCGGCGTTGACGAGGGTGATGGCGACGTCCTCGCGGTGGAGCCGCTTGGCGAGGCGGCCGGCGGCGACGGCTCCGGTGTATCCGGCTCCGAGGACGACGATGCGGTGCTGCATTTCCTGCTCCTGTCTGGTGCGGTTGCCTCTTGAACCGGGCAGCCCGCCGTTTCCTGACAGGAACGGGATGTGAAGCACCTCACATCTCGAACAGGGGCTCTCCGTGGTCGGCGGTCGCCCATTGCGCGGTCGCGCGTTCGAGCTTGTCGGGGTTGACCTGGTTGTGGAACGCGGTGATGCCCTCGGCGGTGACCTCCAGGCACATGATGCCCACGACCCGGCCGTCCACGACGGCCACCACGGCGGGGTCGCCGTTGGCGATCCAGGCGTAGATCTCGGGCGAGCCACCGACCATGGTGCGCTTGGCCTCGGCGGGTTTGAACAGGCCCCGCAGGAACTTCGCGACCGCGACGGCGCCCTCGAACGCCTTGACGCGGGCCGGGATCTTCCCGCCGCCGTCGCCGACCGAGATGGCGTCCGCGGTGAGCAGGCGTACGAGCGGCTCGGTCCGGCCGCTGGTGGCGGCCGCCAGGAACTCCTCGACGATCCGCCGGGCGGCGGCCGCGTCGATCTCGGTACGGGCCTTGCCGTCCGCGACGTGCTTCTTGGCGCGGTGGAAGATCTGCTGGCTGGCGGCCTCGGTGAGGTCGAGGATCTCGGCGATCTCCCGGTGCGGGTAGTCGAAGGCCTCCCGCAGCACGTACACGGCCCGCTCGTTGGGGGAGAGGCGCTCCATGAGGGTGAGGACCGCGTACGAGACCGAGTCGCGCTGCTCGGCGGTGTCGGCCGGGCCGAGCATCGGGTCCCCGGCGAGCAGCGGCTCGGGAAGCCATCGGCCCACGTAGGTCTCGCGGCGCGCCCGCGCGGAGGTGAGCTGGTTGAGGCACAGGTTGGTGAGGACCTTCGTCAGCCAGGCCTCGTGGACCTCGATGCGCTCGACGTCGGTGGCCTGCCAGCGCAGGAACGTCTCCTGCACGGCGTCCTCGGCCTCCGCGGCGGAGCCGAGGAGGCGGTAGGCGATGGCCTCCAAGCGCGGCCTGGACGCCTCGAACCGGTCGACGTCGTCCACAGTCAGGGGCATGGCGCGATCCTAGCCCGCGCCGCGCGAACCGGCCGCCGCACCCTAACATGGGCGGGCCCCGGCCCGGATCGAACGATCCTGGACCGGGGTTCGCCCGTCGATCAGCTCGACATGCTCGCGAACATGCCGGGCTCGTAGGAGCCTCCCGGGGTGCGCACGATCACGCCGAGCCGGTTGGCCGCGTTGATCATGGCGACCAGGTAGACCAGCGCGGTGATCTGGTCGTCGTCGTAGTGCTTGCGCACCTGGGCCCAGGTCTCGTCCGACACCCCTTGGTAGGCGTCGGCGAGCCGGGTGCCCTCCTCGGCGAGCGCCAGCGCGGCCCGCTCGGCCTCGGTGAACACGGTGGACTCGCGCCAGGCGGCGACCAGGCTGAGCCGCACCGCGCTTTCCCCGGCGGCCGCGGCATCCTTGGAGTGGTAGTCGACGCAGAAGCCGCAGCCGTTGATCTGGCTGGCCCGCAGCATCACCAGGTCCTGGGTGGGCTTGGGCAGCGTCGACTGCTCGATCGCCAGGCTGACGTTGTAGAACCGCTTGCCGAGCTTGGCGCCGAACTCGTTGGCGTTCAGGTTCATACGGGGTTCCATGACTTCGTCCTCACTTGTGGAGCTGCACGCGGCGCGGATCGTTCGCGCGGTGTCCTGACGGCATAGAGATGCCGGCCACCCGTTCCCTGTGACAACTCGACGATGTGACGTGCGCCACCGGGCCTGGGTGTCACAAACCGCCCGGAACCGGCGTCAGGTGCGCGGCGCAGTCACCGGCTGCCAGTACGGGCTCTACCGGTGGGAGATGCGCGCTCCTCGCCACCGTCGAAGGACAGGCAGGCGCTTCCCCCGCGATGCCCGACCCTGCTCAGGGGAATCGGCGGCGGGTGGCGCGGACGACGACGTCGTGCAGGGGGACCGCTCGGCCCCCGTGGCCGGTGAGCGTGCGGCGGGGCTCTTCGGCGGTGACGATCTCCCACTCCGTGCCGTCCAGGCGCGCGGTGACGGCCGCGGAGGTGGCCGACGCTTCGGCAGGATGCCGGTGCCCGTGGCCGGTGGACTCCGAGGTGTGCAGGTGCCCCACGATGAGCAGCGTGCCGCCGGGAGCCACCCATCCGGCGATGCGATCGTAGAACTCCAGCTGGGGCATCGCCGGGTGAGCGTAGTGGGTCATGACCAGGTCGAACTGGGCGCCCGGGCTCCAGAGGCCCAGATCCGCCTCGACCCACTGCAAACGTTCGGAAGCCCCGCTCGTCGCCGCGCGCTCGGCAGCGCGGGCAAGGGCTTCGGACGAGATGTCGGCCGCGGTGACATGCCAGCCGCGAGAGGCGAGCCAGATCGCCTCCGCGCCGCCGCCACACCCCGCATCCAGTGCCGTGCCCGGTGTCAGGCCGCTGGTCTCACGGGCGAGGTACGGGTTCGGCGGGTTGCCGCCCATGGACCCGGAGCCCCCGGCTCGCCCCTCTTGCCAGTGCCGCTCCCAGAAGTCCTTGTCGAAGTCGTACGTCATAGGTCGTTTTCCCTTGTTCGCGATGATCTCTCCGCCGTGGCGTTGTTCATGGTGCTGACAGAGCAGGCAGATACGCAAACGCTGTTGCCGAATGGCAAAATGGCGGGGTGGACGAAGCCATAGACCGCACTCTTGACGCTGTGGGACCGAGGTTGAAACGCCTTCGGCTGCATCGAGACGTCACGCTCGCCGACCTCGCGGCGGAGACCGGCATCTCCACCAGCACCTTGTCCCGGCTCGAGGCGGGCCTGCGACGTCCCACGCTCGAGCAGCTGCTTCCGCTTGCTCGCGCCCACGGGGTCACACTCGACGAGCTCGTCGACGCGCCGCCGACAGGCGACCCGCGCATCAATCTGCGTCCCATCCCGTGCGGCGACGGCTCGATCGTCCTGCCGCTGACCCGTAGGCCCGGAGGAATCCAGGCCTACAAGTTCGTCCTCCCGACCGGCAGCGACGACGCCGAACCCGACCTGCGCACCCACGAGGGCTACGACTGGGCCTATGTCCTCAACGGAACGCTCCGCCTTGTGCTCGGGGAGCACGACCTCTTCCTCAGGCCCGGTGAGGCGGCGGAGTTCGACACGCGCACCCCGCACTGGTTCGGGGCCACCAGCGCCGGACCCGTCGAGTTCCTGAGCCTCATCGGGAAACAAGGCGAACGCGCGCACGTCCGTGCGGCACCGAGGCAGGGCCCGGTCGAGTAAGAAAGCGTCGGCCGTTGCGGTGCCGAGGCCCGGCCTGACCTGGGGGAGCGGGGCGACCCCGAGGCGACCGTCCATGCCGCCTGCGCGGTCGAGGCATCGGCCGTCGGGGTTCGGCCAGCGTCACGTTCACCCCGTCGCCGTCCTGGAGGATCCGGGCCGGCACCGCCCGACGCCGGGGAGGGCCTCCGGGCACGATGATCGTGAGGTACTACGCCTTGATCAGGCCGAGCTGCTGCAGCTGGGAATAGATGTCCACGACCCCCCAGATGTCGGTGATCTGGCCGTCGGCGAAGCGGGCGATGAAGATCTCGTTGTACGTGACGGATCTGCCGGTCGGGGGCATGCCCCGGTATTCACCGGAGTTGGTCCCGGTGACCGTCTGCCGAGCGACGATCTTGTCTCCCTCGGCGAGCAGGTCCTCGACACTCACGTGAATGTCGGGAAACGCGCGCAGGAGGACGTCCCATATGCGCTTCTGCGCCTGCACCGCGGTCACGCCAGTCCGCTCCGCCGCGTGGAAGCGCCCGTCCGGGTGGATGAACTCGTCGACCGCCTTCGAGATGATCTCCAGATCGCCGCTGTTGACGGCCTCGTGGAAGCGGTGGTACGTCTCCTTGTTGCGTGCTTCCTGAGCTGTTGACATGTCGCCTCTTCTGGTCGAGATAGTGAAATCCGCGTCTCTGTAGTTACCGACCAGACAGCCCCTCGGAATGTGAGGCCGGCGCTTCGCCGGTGGTCCAGTTCCAGCTGGTGATCGTGGTGCGCATCAGGCGGGCGGCGGTCGACAGGTGGCTGTCGGCACCCCAGTACAGCGTGAGCGCGCGACGGCAGTCGGGGCTGTCGACGGTGATCGCGACGAGGGGAGCCCGGATGGAGGTATGCCGGGCGAACGAAGGGACGAGGCCGATGCCGAGCCCCGCGCCGATCAGGTCGGCGATGGCTGTGAGCTCGTCGACCTCACACACGATCTTCGGTGTGAGGCCTCTGGCGGCGAAGAGCCGGTCGAGGAGCCGGCGCTGCCAGTGCCCCTTGCGGGCGGAGACGAAGGACTGATCGGCGAGTTCGTCGATGCTCACCGAGGTACGGCCCGCCAACGGATGATCGAGCGACGTGGCCACCCACACCGCCTCGTCGAGCAGCTGAACCGCCTCCAAGCCCGCGGCGTGGATCGGCTGGGAGGCGACGCACAGGTCGACCTCTTGGGCCCGCAGGTGGCGGGCCATGTCCTCGGCCGCCGCCCAGTGGAGTGCGACCTCGATGGAGGGATGGGCCCGCTTGAAGGCCGCCAGCGGCCCGGTGAGGGTGAGGAACGTCTCCGACGCCAGCCGCACCGTGCCCACCCCCTCGCTGGTGGCCTCGGCGACGGCTCGCCGGCCCGCGTCGAGCTCACCGAGAGCGCGTTCGACGTAACCGCGGAAGAGCTTGCCCGTGTCGTTCAGCCGGAGCCGGCCGCTGCGATCGAACAGCGGTGTGCCCAGTTCGCTCTCCAGACGGGCGATGGTACGGCTCAGCGAAGGCTGGGCGACCCGCAGCTCGTCGGCCGCGCGGCTGAGGTGCTCCAGCCGCGCCACCACCAGGAACTGCCTGAGCGTGTTCAGCTCCATCATGACTCCCAAGGCATAACAGCATAGCGATATTGATCTTAGACAAGATAACCGGCGAGCCATAGTGTCGAGCCCGCTCGCGAACAGCGAGAACAAAGTGAGGAGGGATGTCGCATGCTCACCGTGGCCGCGCGGACACTGCGGGCCGTCGTCAGCGCGCATGTGGTGGCGATCGTCGGCCAGCCGGTGTTCGCCGGGGTCTATCTGACCGGCGACTTCGACGGCCTGCGCTGGCACGCGATCGGCGCCGACGTGGTCACCTCCATCGGTTACCTGCAGGTGATCGTGGCGATCGTGGTGTGGATCCGGCTGCGTCAGGTCTGGCCCTTCCTGGCCACGACGGCGGTGGTGGCGGCCGAGACGGTGCAGTACTTCGCCGGGTTGGACGGCGCGCTGTGGTTGCACATCCCGCTGGGTGTGATGACCGTCGTCGCGCTCGTCGTGCTGTTCATCGCCGTCTGGAGCCGGCCCCTGCCGCGGCGGGAGGCTCGCGATGCGTGAGGATGACGCCCGGGGCCTGACCCGGCGGCGGGTTCTGGGCATCGGCGGGGCGCTCGGGCTGATGGCGGCCACCGGGCTGTCGGCCTCGGCCGCGCTGGCCCGCCGGCCGTCGGTCACCGGCGCCGAGTTGCGCAGTGCCGTACCGCTGCCGCCGCCTTTCCAGGTGCCGCTGCCGATCCCCGCCGTGCTGAAGCCGGTCGGCACCTCCGGCGGCGCCGACCGCTACGAGATCACCCAGCGCGAAGCGAGCGCGGAGATCCTGCCCGGGGTCACGACGCCGATGTGGACGTACGGCGGCACCTTCCCGGGGCCGACGATCGAGTCGCGCCGCGGCCGGCCGGTCACCGTGACGCACCGCAACGAGCTGCCCGTCCCGACGGTCGTGCACCTGCACGGCGGGCGGACCCCGGCGGCTTCCGACGGGTATCCGACCGACCTCGTCCTGCCCGAGGGCCGGCAGGAGCATTCCATGCACATGGAGCACGGCATGCGCGACCCGAGGGCCGTGGTGACCGAGCTGACCAGGGACTACACCTTCCCGCTTGACCAGCGGCCCACGCTGCTGTGGTACCACGACCACCGGATGGACTTCACCGCCCCCGCGATCTGGCGCGGCCTGGCCGGGCTGCACATCGTCCGCGACGACGCCGAGGAAGCCCTCGGCCTGCCCGCCGGACCGCGCGAGCTGCCCCTCATGATCGCCGACCGGGCGTTCGCCGCCGACGGCAGCCTCGCCTACCCAGCCCTCGACCCCACCCTGCGCGTACGACCCGGCGTCCGCGAGCCGTACCTCGCCGGGGTTCTCGGCGACGTGATCCTGGTCAACGGCGCACCCTGGCCCGTGCACGAGGTCGACGCGGCCCGCTACCGGCTGCGCATCCTCAACGCCTCCAACGCCCGCCACTACGAACTCGAAGCGGTCACCGGCGACGGGCGCCGCCTCGACCTCGTCCAGATCGGGGCCGACCAGGGGCTGCTCGCCGCCCCGGTCACCCATCGGCTGCTGCCGATCGCGCCCGCCGAACGCTACGACGTGGTCGTCGACTTCTCCGGTGTCCCGACCGGCAGCCTCGTCAGGGTGATCAACCGGCTCGGCTCCGGCCGTACCGGCGACGTGATGGCCTTCCGCGTCGCCCGCGGAGCCGCCGACGACAGCCGCATCCCCAGCAGGCTGTCCACCGATCTGCCGGATTGGCGGCGTTCGGACGCCGTCAGGGTGCGCGACTTCTCCTTCCGCGCCGGTCAGATGCACGCGGGCCACGGCTGGCTCATCGGCGGCCTGCCGTTCGACCCCGCCCGCGCCGATGTCACGACCCGGCTCGGCGACGTCGAGGTCTGGCGGCTCGTCGCCGACGTCCACCATCCCGTCCACCTGCACCTGGTCGGCTTCCGCGTGCTCTCGCGCAGCGGCAGGGCGCCGCTGGCCCACGACGCGGGGCTCAAGGACACCGTCTCGCTACGGCCCGGCGAAGCCGTGGAGATCATCACCCGGTTCGACGGCTACCGCGGCCGTTACCTCTTCCACTGCCACAACGCCGAACACGAGGACATGGGCATGATGGCCAACGTTGAGATTATTTAGAACGTATGTACTGAGCTGGGTACTTCACATTAGCTCGTGAACAGAGCTAATGTTTTGTGTATGGGCAGTACAGATCTTCCCGACGCTCTCGCGGGCGTCCTGACCGGTATCCAGCGGCTCCTCCGGCGCAGGCTGCGCCGGGGGCTGACCGGGCCGCGGTTGCGCGGCGCCCAGGTCGAGCTGCTGCGGCTGGTCTCCACCAACCCGGGCATCGGCGTCTCGGCGGCGGCCAAGGAGCTGTACCTGGCCGGAAACTCGGTGTCCACACTGGTCAATCAGCTCACGACCGCCGGGTTGCTGCGCCGGGAGATCGGCCACGACGACCGCCGTTCCGCCCGGCTGCTGCCCACCCCCGAGGCCGAGGCGCGGCTGCGCGCCTGGGAGGAGCGGCGCGCGGCGCTCGTCCGCGAGCAGGTGGAGCGGCTCAGTGAGGAGGACCGGGCCGCGCTGACCGCCGCGCTCCCGGCGCTGCGCAGGCTCGCCGAGGGCCTGCACGAGGAGGTGGGGACGGCATGAGGGACGGGACGCCGACGACGGGTGACGCGGTCACCTGCACCGGCCTGCGCTATTCGTTCGGCCGGACCAGGGCCGTCGACGGCGTCGACCTGACGGTCACCGCCGGAGAGGTGTTCGGTCTGCTCGGCCCCAACGGGGCGGGCAAGACCACCGCCATCCGGTGTGTGACCACGCTGCTGCCCGTTCCGTCCGGGATGGTGCGGGTTTTCGGGCACGACGCGGCCACCGAGAAGATGGCGGTCCGCCGCCTGCTCGGGTACGTGCCCCAGCAGCTGTCGGCGGACGCGAGCCTCACTGGCCGTGAGAACGTCTCCCTGTTCGCCCGCGTCTTCGACGTCCCCCGGCGCGAGCGCGCGGGCCGCGTCGGCCAGGCGCTGGAGGCGGTCGGGCTGGCCGACGCCGCCGACCGGATGGCCGGCACCTACTCCGGTGGCATGGTACGCCGCCTCGAACTCGCCCAGGCCCTGGTCAGCGCGCCGCGCCTGCTCATGCTGGACGAGCCGACGATCGGGCTCGACCCCATCGCCCGCACCAGCGTCTGGGAGCACATCATGGCGGTGCGCGCCGCCACCGGCATGACCGTCCTGGTCACCACGCACTACATGGACGAGGCCGAACAGTACTGCGACCGGGTCGCGCTCATGCACAAGGGACGCGTACGGGCCCTCGGCACCCCGGAGCGGCTCATCGCCGACCTGCGCGAGCGGCGCGGTGGCGGCGCGGTGCCGACGCTGGAGGACGTGTTCCGCGACGTCGCCGGAAGCGGCCTCGACGAAGGAGGAGGGGAGTTCCGCGATGTCCGCCGTACCCGCAACACCGCCTCCCGTGTCGGCTGACAGCGCCGGCGCGGGCGGCCTCGACCTGCTGCTCGTTCCGCCGCGCGCCCGTACGGGGTGGCGCGTGCTGCCCGCCAGGGTCGCCGCGATGTGCGTGGTGGAGCTGCAGAAGCTGCGCCACGATCGCACCGAGCTGTACACCCGCGCGATCCAGCCCGCCCTGTGGCTGCTGATCTTCGGTGAGACGTTCACCCGCATCAAGCTGATCCCCAGCGACGGCATCCCGTACCTGGACTATCTGGCCCCCGGGATCATCGCCCAGTCCACGATGTTCATCGCCATCTTCTACGGCATCCAGATCATCTGGGAGCGCGACTCGGGGGTCCTGACCAAGCTCCTGGTCACGCCGACCCCGCGAGCCGCGCTGGTCACCGGCAAGGCGTTCGCCGCCGGCGTGAAGGCGATGATCCAGGCGGTGGTCGTCGTGCTCATCGCCGCGCTCCTGGGCGTGAGCATGACCTGGAACCCCGTGCGCCTGGCCGGCGTGATCGTGGCCGTGCTGCTCGGCTCGGCGTTCTTCTCCTGCCTGTCGGTGACGATCGCCGGGATCGTCCTGACTCGCGACCGGCTGATGGGCATCGGGCAGGCGATCACGATGCCGCTGTTCTTCGCGTCCAACGCGCTCTACCCGACCACGGCCATGCCGACCTGGCTGCAGTACGTCAGCGCGGTCAACCCGCTCAGCTACCAGGTCGACGCGCTGCGCGGACTGCTGCTCGGCGTGCCCGCGCACCTGCCGCTGGACTTCGCGGTGCTGTTCGCGGCCACGGCGATCGGCATCACGGCGGCATCCGTACTGCTGGGGCGGCTGGCACGGTGATCCGCGGGACGCCTCACTTGCGGAAGTAGGCGCGGGCCGAGGGCAGCAGGAGCAGGACGATGACCGTCAGCGAGGCCAGCAGGGTGAAGACGAGGCCTCGGCGATCACCGTGGTGGCGACGGGCAGCACCAGCGCGTAGCCGCCCTCGTCGAGCTGGATGCCGTGGTCGGTCAGGATGGTGGGGGACAGGCCCTGCCGGACGAGTTCGGCCTCGATCGCGTTCTTGACCTCGGCGCCGTAGACGAGGCCCGCCACGGGGGCGGGAGGTCACGCGTCGGGCACGGCACGGTCACCGTGTGGCCCGGGCTCGAACGCCCGCACCGATCCTTCCGTCGGAAAGGTCATGACACGTCACCGTGTACGTCTCGCCGTCCTGCCGTTGTCCGCCATCCTCCTGACCGCCTGCGGCGCAGCGGATACGACCGCCGCCGGTGCCCCCGAACCGAGGTCCGGAGCCCAGGGGCAATCGGGGTTACGCGCGGGCAGCGTCGACGACAACGCCGCCTTCACCGCCTACCTCGACTACCGGGAGAAGTTCGCCGACGAAGACCAGGAGGTGCGCGACGCCGATGTCCGCGGGCGCAGGATCGTGACCGTGACGGACCGCGGCGGCCGGCCGCTGTTCGGCGCCACCGTACAGGCTGGAGATCAGAAGGCGCGCACCTACGCCGACGGACGCGCGTTGATCTTCGGTGACGGCCGGATCACCGTCTCGTACGGCGGAGCCACCGCCGCGGCCACCGGCCAGGCGCCCAAGGTCAAGCTGCCCGTCACCGGGCCGGAGGGCCGGGCCAAGCTGCAGGTGCTGTTCCTCATCGACACCACCGGCTCGATGGGCGACGAGATCGGCCGCCTGACCGCCAGCGTCGACTCGGTCGCCGCACGCATCGCCAAGCTGACGGCGGGGCCCGAGCTGGAGCTCGGCATGACGCTTTATCGCGACAAGGGCGACGAATACGTCACCAGGACCACCGACTTCACCGCCGACGTGGGAACGTTCCGCGAGCAGCTCACCGCGGTGCGGGCCGAAGGCGGCGGTGACACCCCCGAGGACCTGAACGCGGCGCTCGCCGAGGCGCTGGCCAAGCCGGCCTGGCGCGAGGACGCCGTCAAGCTGGTCTTCCTCATCGCCGACGCCCCGCCGCACCTCGACTACGACGGGCCGGACTACCTGACCGAGGCCCGCCGGGCCGCCGAACGTGGCATCAAGATCGAGCCGATCGCCTCGTCGGGCCTCGACGCCCAGGGTGAGTACATCTACCGCCAGCTCGCCCAGCTCACCATGGGCCGCTTCACGTTCCTCACGTACGGGGCCGACGGGGTCTCGCCGGGCGACAGGACCGAGCATCACGTCTCGGAGTACGCCGTGCTGGCCCTGGACGACCTGGTGGTCAAGCTGGTCGCCGACGAGCTGAAGCCCCTGTCGCGATGAGGCGACGCGCGGTCTCCACCGTCACAGTGCCGTAACCAGGGCAGCTTGAAGGCTGGGTCACGTGACCAGGCGCGGCCACGCCGCCGCGAGTGCGGCGTGGCCGGCCGGCGTCGGGTGCACGCCGCCCTCGCTCTCCAGCCGTTGGCAGTCGGTGAACGCCACGGTGCTGCCCGGTCGGAGGGTGATCGTCATGTGTGCTCCTTTGATGAGGGTGTCAGGCGTCCTGGGGGACGGCGTCGTCGAGGGGAGTGGCCGCCTGGCCGCCGGCGGCGTACCGGGCGCGGGCGATCCCCCAGCCGACAAGCGCCGCCGCGACGGTGGTAAGGGTGAGGCCCGCGATGGTGACGGCCTGGTGGAACTCGCCGGTCTGCCGCGGGCTCCAGTGGGAGGTGGCGATGTCACCGGTGAACAGGGCGGCGAGGATGGTGCCGGTGATGGCGATGCCGGTGCCGGAGGTGACCTCGGTGGCGGTGTCGACGAGCGCGGTGCCGATCGTGGTCCGGTTCGCGGGCAGGCCGCGGACCACGTTGAGCCCGGCGACGACGCCGACCACGCGCATGCCGGCCGCCACGAGGACGAGCGCGATCGCGACCCACGGGTAGCCGAACCGGCCGAGCAGGCCGTAGACGGCGAGGCCGGACACGACCGCCGCGGCGCTGATCCAGGCGGCCCGGTCCAGGCCGACCCGCTGCACGAACGGGTTGACGAACGCGCTGCCCGCGATGAGGACGACGACCTGCGGCAGCATCCCGATGGCTGCCTGTGCGGGCGTCCAGCCCCAGTCGAGCTGCAACTGCAGCGTCACCAGGTAACCGAGTCCGGCGGTGGCCAGCCCGGTGGCGGCCTTGTAGGCCAGGCCGCTGGAAACCAGGGGAAGGGCGAGGAGTTTCAGGTCGAGCAGCGGATGGCGGGCCAGGCGCTCGCGCAGGACGAAGCAGCTCGCCGTCACGGCGGCCGCGGCGGTGGCCGCCCAGGGCGCCCATGAGCCGGCGCCCTCGTCCACGAACAGCGTCGGCGCGAGGAGCGCGAGCACGATCGTCGCCGTGCCCAGCAGCATCCCGGGGACGTCGAGCGGGTCGCGGTGGAGGTCGGCCTGGTCGTCGGCGGCGATGCCGGCGCGCACGCCGAGGAACGCGAGCACGGCGATCGGCACGTTCACCAGCAGCAGGGCCTGCCAGGGCGCGATCGCCAGCACCAGGCCGCCCGCCGTCGGGCCGATCGCGAGCCCGACCAGGCCGACGGTCGAGATGAGGGTCACCGCGCGCACGCGCAGGCCGTCCTCGTGGAACAGCCGGAACGCCAGCGCCATCGATCCCGGGGTGGTCATCGCCGCGGCGACGCCCATCGTCGCCCGGACGGCGATCAGCTGCTCGGCGGTGGTGACCACGGCGGTCGCCAGGCTCGCCACGCCGAGCAGGACCAGCCCGATCAGCATGATCCGCCGCCGGCCGAACCGATCGGCGATCGCGCCGAACGCCGGCATCAACCCGCCGAACACGACCGCATAGGCGCCCGTCACCCACTGCAACGCGATCGTCGAGGCGTGCAGCTCGCGTCCGATCACGGGCAGAGCGACGTTCAGGATCGAGTTGTCCAGCATCTCGAAGAGGAACACCGCCGACAGTCCCGCCAACGCGACCCACGCCTCCCGCAGCGACCGGGGAGTACGACCAGCCATCTCATTCATGGAGGACTCCCTTCACGTCGCGATCCCGACGGGAACCCTGATCGAGGCGATCCGCCCGCTCGCGCGGCCCGCTGGGGCCTGCTCCGGCGACAATGACAGTGGTCTGTTCGAAGGACACGCCACTAGGTTATGCGACTAAGTTAAGTGACACAAGAAAGTGAGGTCGGGATGCCCAGGACCGGAGCGCGAGGCGGACCGCAGACGCGCGCGAAGATCTCGGAGGTCGCGACCCGGCTGTTCCTCGAACGCGGATTCGACACGGTCACGGTCACCGAGGTCGCGCGGGAGGCCGGCGTCTCGGCCGTGACGGTCTTCAAGCACTTCCCGCGCAAGGAGGACCTCCTGCTGGACCGCGAGGTCGACGCCGTCGGGCTCCTGCACTCAGCGGTACGCGACCGCGCCCCGGACACCGGAGTGCTCCAGTCCCTGCGCGACACGGCGTTCCGTCTCCTCGAGGAGCGGCACGCCCTGTCCGGCCTCAAGGACGGGTCCGCCCCGTTCTTCCGGACCGTCGCGGCCTCGCCCACCCTGGTCGCCCGCGCCAGGGAGATCGCCTCCGACCTCCAACGGACTCTCGCCGACGAGCTCGAACACGACCCGCTCTTCGACGGCGACGCCCCGCTGCTGGCCGCCTTCTTCATCGCCGGCTACACCGTCGTGCTGGTGGAGACCGCCCGGCGCCTGATCGCCGGAGATCCGGCCGACACGGTCGCAGACGACCACCGCGCCCGCCTGGAGCGCCTGTTCGACGCCCTCAGCAGCGGAGTCGTGCCCCGGCCGTGAGGATCACCGCCGCACTGCCCGCATCCGCGTCGCATGGAGGTTAGGTGAGGCGATCGCCTACGAGATCCGGCTGATCGGTGCGAACCAGACACCGATCGGCAGCCCGACCTGGGAGCCACTCCCGGCTTCGGCAGGCAAGGCGTAACGGCACGTGGTGTCCGAGGGACTCGGCGATCACGATGGGGTTCTTGCCGTCGCGGGCGAGCTGGGCCGACGGCACGAAGCGGCAGCGGATCCTGCGCACCGTGTACGAGTGCGGCGTCTTTCAGACGCTACGGGAGAAACTGCGGTGCAAGGAGATCTGGGTGGTCGGCGCCGGCCGGTGGTGCGACCCCGACGACGACCTGCCGAAGGACTTCGAGGACAGGCGGGCCGAGAACTACGCCAAACCCCGCAAACCGCTGGATCCGCAGGCGTTCGTCGACCAGCTCCGGGGCGAGACGGACGCCGAACTGTCGGCGCTGAACGACGCCCTGACCGGGAAGGGCCTGGCCTGGCTGAAGATCGCCGCACGGCGCAACGCCGGGGCGATCCATCCCACCCCGCTGGACGCCGCCCCGGAACCGCGCAACCTGCGCCGGCTGAAGGCGGCGATCCGGGACCGGTGGGGCGTCGTCCCGCTGATGGACATGCCGACCGGGACCGTCCGGCGGACGGGCTGCCTGAACGTCTTCACCCCGGCCGGGACGCCGCGCCCAACGCACCGCTGCGCACCGCGCCGTGAGGCCGTCAGGCCGTCCCGGTGGCGGGCACAGTGCCGGGCTCGCCGTCAGACCACTCAACTATGCTGTAGGCGAAGTGGCGGCCGTAGTGGCCGGGATATCCCGTGCACTGCCACCACGACCCGAGATACTTCCGCTCCTCTGACCGCGTGGCGTCCCATGCCAGTCTCAGCGCGTTGCAGTGCTCGTCGTTGCTTTCCGCAAGAATCGACTGCGTCGCGAACAGGCCTATAGCGCCCAGAGCAGCGTAGGCGACTGCGACGGCCACTGTCTCATCCACCTCATAATTCTGGGTTTGTTCGGAGGCGGTCTTCTTGACGTGGTTATTCTCGTCTTCAGTCAGGTAGCGCATGGGCGGGGGAAGCGGGACCGGCGTGGGGGCCTGGTTCTCGGTCATGTGATCACCATGGCATAGGGGCATTGCCCCGTCACCATGGCCGCTTCGTGGACGGCGCCCTTCCCCCGGTCTCGTGCGTCGTACCTCGCTGGTCTGCCGCAAGCGGGGTTCAGAAACGCGGCTTTGATGCACCCTGTGGGGATTCCGGGCCCATGCAGAAGGGATGAACGGCGGACGCGTCGGCCGATACCGCGCCACAGCCGCCGCCGCCGGGGAACGCCGACGACCTCCTCGTGCTCACCGCCGATGTCCGGGAAGGACGGCATGCCGAGGTTGATCGTGGTCGCGCGGCGGGCCCGTTCATCGAGCTGGTGATCGCGGTCGGTAGCGGCCGGCCCGCTCACGCCGGAACGGTTCCATCGGGTTGTGGTGGTGCTCGTTCGCGCGGCCCCGGGCCGATCATGAATCCGTTCCCGCAGGGTCGGTCGCGGCGCGCGGCCACCGGCTCAACGACCGCGCCGTCGCCGTCCAGCAACCGGAACGGCTCCCACGGGTCACCCGTTTCCTCGAGCCGTCCCACCACCCGCACGACTAACGACGCCAGATCCCGCTCAGCAGGCCGACCGGCGCGGGCTCACGCCGCTGTTCCACACCAACATGACCCCCTACGGTGAGATCCGGCTGCGCACCGACCGGCGCCTGGACCTCACCGACCTGCCGACTGCGTAACGCCGGACGCTCACGCGTTCCGGCGGCAGCGCGGCTGGACCATCCCGGCGCTCGATGCCGGCGGGGGCGTCGGCGATACTGTGGGCGTGGAGTACGTGTCCAGAGTGCCGCGACCGCCGCTGGACGGGCTGATCGACGACCTTTACTACCTGGAGGGTGCGCCGCCGTACGCCCGGCTGATGCTGCCGCCGATGCCGTCGGCGTTGCTCATCGTCAACCTCGGGGCGCCGTTCCGCATCCGCGGCGGCACCGACATCGAGACGGCCGAGTACGCCGACGGCTGCGTGGTCACCATGCCCACCCGCGCGCTGGAGTTCGGCTACCCACTCCGGACCCGGTCCGTCGGCGTGCACTTCAAGCCGTGGGGACTGGCGCCGTTCCTGCCGATGCCCGCTGGCGAGCTGTGTGACCGGCCGGTGACGGTGGAGCAGGTTTGGGGCCGGCCCGCCATTGCTGAGCTGCGGGACCGGCTGGCCACGGCGGACGGGCCGTACGAGATGCTGACGTTGCTCGAGGAGGAGTTGATGCGACGGCTGTGCGAGACCGCCGGTCTGGGGCTGGTCCGCCATACGAGCAGCGTCATCGCGGCGACCAGCGGGGCGGTGGCGATCGGCGACCTGAGCATGGCAGCCGGTGTCAGCAGCACTCATCTGGCACAGCGGTTCAAGAAGCTCATCGGCGTCACGCCGAAGCGGCTGGCCCGCACCTACCGCTTCACCGCCACCGTGTTCGCGATCAACCCCGCCGGACCGATCGACTGGGGCGACCTCGCCGGTGGCGCAGGCTACTTCGACCAGGCCCACTTCGGCCACGAGTTCCGGGCGTTCACCGGGCTCACGCCGACCCGGTACGTCGAAGTCCGGCGGCGGTTCCTGCGCGAACACCCCGGCCACGCGCTGGACGGCTGGCCGCTGCCGGCCGATTGATTTCTTACAAGAGCGACAGCTCACGACACGCTAATTTGGGGGCACCCCAAAGCAGAGGAGAGCCCCGTGGGCAAGGTGGTCATGTACAGCTCGGTGTCGGTGGACGGCTTTGTCGCGGACGAGAATGACCAGCCCGGACCGCTGTTCGACTGGTTGTCCAGCGGTGACGTCCCGTTGGACGAGAGCGGCGAGCTGAAGGTGTCGCAGACGTCCTACGACTACACCCGGACGTACTGGGACCAGATCGGAGTCACGATCGTCGGCCGCCACGTCTTCGACCTGACGGACGGCTGGGACGGGAAGCCGCCGAGCGGCATCGACCACGTGGTCGTCGTGTCGCACCGGCCGATGCCCGAGGGCTGGGACCCCGAGGCGCCGTTTCACTTCGTCGACGGCGTCGAGGCAGCCGTGGCCAAGGCGCAGGAGCTTGCGGGTGACCGCACGGTCGAGGTGGCCGCCGGCGATGTCGGTGGCCAGGTGCTTGCCGCGGGCCTGATCGACGAGGTGCGCATGGACGTCGTACCCGTCGTGTTCGGGTCCGGCAAGCGCTACTTCGGGTCGGTCCACGCGCAGCACCTGTTGGGGGATCCTGACGTGGTGATTCAGGGCAACCGGGTGCTTCACCTGCGCTATGGGGTGCGCCGTTGACCGATCTGAGCGGGTACGCGCAGAAGTCCACTGCGAACGGTGACACAAGATCGGGCCTCCGGCTGCTTTCTACGCCGACATCCTCGACGACGCGGGCGCCCTCCACCTTTCCGCCCACATCCTGCGGCACACCTTGGCGACCAACCTCCTGCGCGCGGGCGTCGACACCGTCGTCGCCGAACTCCTCGGCCACACCAGCTACCCGCGGTGAGAAATCGCCGACTGCATTCGCCCATCACGCACGTTGCTCGCCACCAGCACTCCGCGCCAGAGCGTATCGGCGGCGCGCTGCCTCCGACGGCCCAGTAGGCGGCGGGTAAGCGGGAAGCCGTCCGGATGCCATGATCATGGGCCATGGACATCGACGTTTCTGGGACCTGGTCGAGCGCTCCGCCGCGGAGACCGGCGCTCGGCAGGTGCGAGTGGAATGGCTCGAGAATCATCTCTCCGGCCTGTTCGCTGATGAGATCGTGGACTACGACGTCTGGTTCACGATCTGCCGCAACCGCGCCTGTTCCTGGGACATGTACGCGGCCTTCTCCATCACCACCGGCTACGCATCGTCCGACGGATTCGAGTATTTCGCGGACTGGCTGATCAGTCTGGGCCGAGAGGACTTCGAAAAGGCCGTCGACTGCCCCGATCGCATTCTCGAGCTGTCGGCCATAGCAACAGCTCGACGAGCTGTCGCGTAATTCCCGACACAAGCGGGCAAGAATGTCAAGGGACGGCGGGGGCCGGCTCAAGCGGGTCACGCTTACCAGGCGCTCACGCTGGCCGGAGGAGGCTTATCCGAACTTCGAGTTGTTCGCCTATGTGACCAGGCGTGCGTACGAACGGGCGACAGGCCTGAACTCGAGTGCCTGGGGGACGCCGTCGCGGCGCGCGGGGTCGAGAGTGAATTCCCCTTCCTGAGCTTCATCGCCCGGCCTGATGGCGAGGAATGGGATTTCGGCGATGAGACCGAGTTCACGCGTCGGCTCCCGCGGCTCGCCCACCACTACGGCGTCAATGACGACCCGGACAAAAGCTCTCCGAATGGTGGCCGCGATTTATGCATCGAGGCGGAGAAAGAACCCGCATCTGGTTGTTCTCCCGCGGTATTGGGCTACTCGCCGTTCCAGGCGGGGCTGGCCTTCCTGCCCATGACGCTGGCCGTGGCGGCCAGCGCGTTCGGCATCGCCAGTCCGTTGCTGCCGCGCGTGCCCGCGCGGCTGCTCATCGTGCCCGGGCTGCTCGTCACAGCCACCGGCCTGCTGCTGCTCACCGGGCTCACTCCCGAGAGCGACTACCTCACCATGATCGTGCCGGCCGAGGTGCTGCTGGGCGGGGGGATCGGCTGTGTCATCACCCCTGGGTTCAGCGTCGTGACCCAAGGCGTCGACCGCCGGGACCCGCTCCCGACCGGGGACGGCGACGTGCTGCTGTGCCGCCACGGCAAGGGGTCGGCGCGGTTGCTGCT
>NZ_JBSFTC010000184.1:0-22415 GCF_053590415.1 Nonomuraea sp. NPDC003201 | reverse complement strand
CGTGCGCGCGGGAGCCCGGCTGCTCGGCGGCGCCTGCTGGGAGGGCGAGGGCGCGCCGGGCTACTGGCCCTGGGTCCAGGTGGTCCGCCGCCTCACGCCAGGGGCGACGCTGCAGAGCCCTTTCCTGGGCCTGGCCGGATCGGACGGGTTCGAGCTGTTCGACGCGGTGACCGGCCTGCTGGTGGACGCCTCCCGCGAGCGGCCGGTGGTGATCGTGCTCGAAGACCTCCATTGGGCGGACGCGGCCTCGCTGCGGCTGCTGGAGTTCGTGGTGCGGCACGCCTGGTTCGAGCGGCTGCTGGTGATCGGCACCTATCGTGACGCCGAGGTCGACGGGCCGCTGAGCCTGCCCCTGGAGGCCAAGGCCACCGTCCTGACGCTGACGGGGCTGGACCGGGAGGAGGTGGGACGGCTGGTCGCCCACACCACGGGCGTGGATCCCGGCGAGGAGCTGGTGACGGAGATCCACCGGCGCACGGGCGGCAACCCGTTCTTCGTGGAGCAGACCGCCCGCCTGTGGCAGGGCGGGACCCCTCTCGCGACGATCCCACCGGGGGTGGGGGCGGCCGTGCGCCGGCGGTTGTCGCGGCTGCCGGAGGGGGTGCTCGAGGTGCTCCGCATGGCGGCGGTCCTGGGCCGCGACTTCACCGAACCCACCCTCCACATCGCCCTCACTCCCCCACCCACCAACTCCCCGCTCGCCCCCTCCCCACCCCACGGCCCTGCACACCACGCCACCTCATGCGACGGCCTCCCCTCCCACGGGACCTCGTTCCACGGCATCTCATGCAACGGCACCTGTCTCGACCGCTCCTCATCCGACGGGGCCGCGCCCGACGGCTTCTCTCCCACCGCCCCTCCGCATGACGAGCCCGCACCGACCGAGCCTGCGCCCGACGGCTCCTCTCCCTACGAGCTCTCGCTTGACGGGCCCACACCCGACGACTCTCCACCTGACGGACCTCCGCCCTGCCGAGGATCCGGTTCCTCACCCGCTCGCGCCGCCTCTCCTGCCGGGCAGTCGCTCGTGGCGACCGAGCTCTCGGTGCGGCGGGCCCTCGACCAGGCCGTGTCGGCCAAGCTCATCACCTCTCTGGGCTCCGGCCACCATGCCTTCATCCACGACCTCGTACGCGAGACCCTCTACGCCGAGCTGAACGAGCACGAAGTCCGTGCCCGTCACGCGGCCGCCCTCCGCGCCCTCGACCCGGCAGCACCCGCGATCCGCGCCCACCACGCGTACCTCGCCGCCACATCCGACGCTCCCGCCCTCCTCCTCACGGCGGCCAGGGACGCCGAGGCGCGGATGGCGAACGAGGAAGCAGTCGGCCACTACAGGCGCGCCCTGGAGCTGACCCCTGCGGGAGAGGCTCGCAAACGGGCCACAATCGGCCTGGACCTAGGCGTGGCGCAGCACCGGGTGGGCGACACCGCCACCGGCGCCCGCACGCTGGAGGCCGCCGTCGCCATCGCCCGTCGCCTCGACGACCCCGACCTGCTGGCCCTGACCGCCCTGAAGCTGCACGACCTCGGCCACACCGACCACGGCCGCTGGACCGACTTCGTCCACGAGACCCACCACCGCCTGGTCCCCCCACCCACCCCCACTGCCAACACGCCGGCCCACAAGATCACCGTCCCCGTACGGGGCGAATCCGCATACGGGCGACCCGGGGCTCAGAGCGCGCCGGATCAGGGCAGGCCCAGCCCAGCGAGCGCAATGGGCCCGGCACGCGACCACACCCCAACGACACACCGACGCGACGACATCGCGCAGACGTCCACCCACGTCGCCCCGGAGACGAGCGACACCACACGTGAAAGCGGAACCACCCGCCAGGGCCACACCACACACGGGGGCAACGTCAATAGACGCCCGCACGGCGACCCCACGGGTGAGCACAACACCACAAGCTCGCGCGATATCACGGGCAACCTGCGCGGCGGCATCGCACACACGACCCCTGACGCCTCCCACGAGACGGCCGACACCGCAAGTCAGCGCGACACCACACGGAACCGCAGTGCGCTGCACGAACGCGACGCCCCACGCGAAATCGACCACCTGCGCGAAGACGACACCCTTTACAGGGGTAACACCACATCCGACACCGCCGGCTACGGTCGAGGGCGGTTGGATGTCGCCGCCCGGGAGTTGAGCGAGGTCGCGGCGGAGCTGGCCAGACAGGGAGAGGATGACGAGACGCTCGGCTTCAGCCTGCTGACCAGACTTGGGGCCATTTGGGGGCCGGGCAGCGCGGCCGAGCGAATGGCCGTCACCGAGGAGTTGTCGGCCGTTGCGCGGCGAAGCCGGGATCCACGGCTGGACCTGACCGCGCGGTCCTGGCGCGTCGGGGCGCTGCTGGAGATGGGTGATCCACGGTGCCTGCCCGAAGTGCAGGCATTCGCCACGCGCGCCGAAGGTGCCGAGCTGGCGCTGTTCCAGCACGAGGCCACGGTTCTCAGGGCCATGTTCGCCACGCTCACCGGACGCTTCGACGAGGCGGCGACGCACATCGACGCCGCCTACGAGCTGGGCGAGCAACCAGGCATCGGGCGACGCGACCTGCGCTGGATGCAGCGGTGGTCGGCCGCGACGCTCAGGGGCCGCTTCGACGTGGCCGACGGCGTGCTCGCGGAGATGGAGCTCGCGGGCAGCCATCACTTCCCGCTCTACCGCGCCGCGACGGCGGTGCAGCGCGGCGATGAGGGTGCGGCGCGCCACCTGACGGAGGTCATGACGCCAGGTGAGCAGTACCTGCGGTGGATGGCGCCGTTGTGGCTGAGGCTCCAGGCGCAGGCGGCCGCCCTGTCCAAGGATCCGGTGCTCTGCGAGCGCGCACGGGCCGCGATCACCCCGTACGTCGGCCAATGGGGCGTGACGGCCACGGTCGCCGTCGAGGGGCCGTTCGCGCACTGGGCGGCGGTGCTCGACGCTGCCCAGGGACGCTGGGACGAGGCCGTCGAAGGGTTCACCGCCGCCTGTCGCGCGGCCGACCTGCTGGGCGCCCGACCCTGGTCGATCGAGTCCCGCGCCCGCCTGGCCGAGGCGCTGCAGGCGCGCGGCGACGACGCCTCCACGCTGATCGCGCAGGTCGAGCGGGACGCCGCCGCCCTCGGCATGCTGGTACACCTGCCGCGCCCCGCAGCCAACGCCTTCCGCCTCGACGGCGGGGTCTGGACCCTGACCTTCGCCGGCCGTACCGTGCACCTGCCCGACTCCAAGGGCCTGGCCGACCTGCGCGTCCTGCTCGACCACCCTGGAAGCGACGTCTCAGCGGTCGAGCTGCTGAACCCGGCCGGCGCCGAGGTCGTGCTCGCCGCCCGGAGCATGGGCGGTGACGACGTACTGGACGAGGAGGCCAGGACCCGCTACCGGAGGCGGCTGGAACTGCTCGACGACGAGATCGACCGGGCGGCCGGGCTGGGCGACGACCGCCGGGCGGCCGAGCTCGACGCCGAGCGCACGGCGCTGCTGAACGAACTACGCACAGCAGCCGGGCTGGGCGGCCGCCCGCGCCGGCTCGGCGACGAGGCCGAACGCGCCCGCAAGGCGGTCACCAACCGGATCCGCAACACACTGCGCCAGCTCGACCAGCGCCACCCGGAACTGGCCGCCCACCTGAGATCCTCGCTCTCCACCGGCGCCACATGCCGGTATCACCCCAGCCCCGAGGTGCGCTGGCCACCGTGACAGCCGTGGGCACAGAGCCCAAGCGGTTGAGTCCAAGCGCCCAGGCCCAGCGATTGGACCTAGCGATCGCGCCAAGGCGCGGCCTCCAATGGTCGGGTCTGGCGGTTGAGCCCAGCGGCTGGGTCCGGTGGCTGCGGCGACAGCGACGGTCACCGCCTGGCAGCGTCACCCATGTCACCGGGTTGCGGTTACCGGGCACCCGCCGCCGTCACCGGGCGGATTCAGCGGAGCTTCGCGAAGAACGCGGTGACGTCGTCGGCGAAGAGGCCCGGCTGCTCGGTGGCGAAGAAATGGCCACCCTTGTCGTATTCGACCCAGTGCACGATGTTGTGGTCGCGTTCAGCCCAGGGGCGGATGGTGACGTCGCAGGGCTTGGACACGAGCACGCCCGTCGGCACGGTGCCCCGCGCCGCCGCAGCCCAATCCCCCGCACCACCCCAGTCGCCCACGCTACCCGAGTCGGACGTACCACCCGAGTCGGACGCCCCCGAAGCGGCCGTACCGCCCCAGCCACCGCCACCGCCTGAACCGGACGCTACCAAGCCCGACATAACCGATCCGGACGCGCCACTCCAGTCACCGGCACCGCCCAAATCGGAGGCACCATCCGAGTCGGGAGCATTCGCGTCGGGAGCGCCGGCCCAGTCTTCGGAAGTGCCGTTCGAGACGGACCCGCCGCCTGGCGTGACGGCCCAGTCGTCTGCGCCGGCTTCGCTCCAGTCGGCCGCGCCCATGCTCTCGTAATAGAACTGCGCCGACGACCCCGCAGTGCCGGTCAGCCAGTAGATGGTGACGTTGGTCAGCATGAGATCGCGGTCGAGCGAGTCCTCGGGAAACCCCTCCACCGGGTCCGTCAGCTCCTTGAACTTCTCCATGATCCACGCCAGCTGCCCCACCGGCGAGTCGTGCAGCCCGTACGAGACCGTCTGCGGCCGTTTCGACTGGGTCTGGAGGTAGCCGTCGTTGAAGTTCTGCATCGTGTCCCAGCGCCGCCGCTCCTCCTCCGTCAGCCCGTCCATCTCCCCCTCCTGACCGACGGGAAAGGTGATGGCGGCGTTGAGGTGGACGCCGACGACGTGGCCGGGGGCGTGTTTGCCCATCTCCGGCGCGATGAAGGAGCCGCTGTCCCCGCCCTGCACCCCGTACCTGTCATAGCCGAGCAGCGCCATCAGCTGTGTGAACGCCCTGGCGGTGCGGGCGGGATCCCAGCCGGGGCCGGACAGCGGGGTGGAGAAGCCGAAGCCCGGCAGGGAGGGGATGACCAGGTGGAAGTCTCGCGAAAGGGGCTCGATGACGTCCAGGAACATCACGAACGTGCCCGGCCAGCCGTGCAGGAGCATGAGCGGCAGGGCGGACGGGTTCTCGGAGCGGATGTGGGCGAAGTGGATGTTCTGCCCGTCGATCGTGGCGGTGAACTGGGGGATCTCGTTGAGCCTGGCCTCGTGCGCGCTCCAGTCGTAGCCGGTGCGCCAGTATTCGGCCAGGTTCTTGAGGTAGTCGAGGGGGACGCCGCGCTCCCATCCGGTGCCGGGGAGCTGGTCCTGCCAGCGGGTCATGGCCAGGCGGGTACGGAGGTCGTCCAGGTCCTGCTGGGGGACTTCAATACGAAAAGGGTGAATTGTCATGATATTTCTCCGGTTGATGGGCTAGGGGCGGAAGGTGGTGGCGTGCTCCGAGGCCCACTGGGCGAACGTGCGCCCGGGACGGCCGGTCACCTGCTCGACGGTGGGCAGCACGACCGAGGCGGCGTCCGGCGGGTTGGCGCCGAGCCGGACCGCGAACTCGATCAGCTCCTCCCCCGCCCCCCACGCCTCCATCGACGCCCGGTACTGCGTCTCGCTCAACTCCTCGAACCGGATCTCCCGCCCGACGGCCTCGCCGATCACGCGGACCCGCCGCTCCGGGGTCAGCGCCTCCGGCCCGGTGATCAGGTACGACTGCCCGGCGTGCCCCTCCTCGGCCAGCGCCGCCACCGCGACGGCGGCGATGTCGGCCTCGTGCACCACGGCCCCTGGATGGTTGCCGAAGACCCGGACCACACCCTCCTCGCGGATCGATTCGGCCCATTCGAGCGCGTTGGTCATGAACTCCACGCAGCGCAACTGCGTCCAGCCGAGATCCCCGGCCCGCAACGCCTCCTCGACCGAGCACTCGTCCCAGCTGCTCAGCACGCTGACCCGGGTCACGCCCGCCTTCGCGGCCAGCTCGACGAGCTCGGGCCCGGTCTGGAGCGCCGCCTGGTCATCACCGGCGACGGTGATCAGATGCAACCCGGTCACGCCTTCCAGCGCGGGGCCCAGGGACTGCGGCACGGTCAGGTCGCCGTAGGCCACCTCCACGGACCCGGGCAGCCGCGCCGCCGCCGGGTTCCTGGTCAGGGCCCGGACCCGCTCGCCACGCGCGACGAGCTGCGCCACGATCTGGCGGCCGACCGTGCCGGTTGCGCCGGTCACGAGAATCGTCATTTTTTCCTCTCATCCGAAGATCTCGAACATCTCGAACGTCTCGACAGGCAGGCGCCACACGAGAAATAGCACCCGCTACACGGGTGGAGGCTCCGTCCTTCCAGTCCGTGCCGCATGACCGCGCCCGCTCTCGGCGGGAACTCGATGACGTACCGGACAAGGGCTCTCGCGGCACGGGTGGAGGCTCCGTCCCAGTCCGTGCCGCATGACCGCACCCGCCATCGATGGCGTACCGGACGAGGGCTGTGGCGGCTCGAACGCACGCGCTCGGGGAACGCATGTTCCGACAGCTCGGCCTCTGATCGACGACAGTCTGGCCACCTTGGAGGGCCCCGTCCACCTGCGGCGCCGTCGCCTGATCCAACCGCCGTTCCGCGCCGGCGATATCCCCGGGCACGCCGGCGTCACCACCCGGCTCGCCCGGGACCTGAGCGGCTCGTTCAAACCGCGCGAACCCGTACGCGTCGACCGCGCGCTCTGCCAGGCTGACCCTCACCGCCACCGCCGAGACCCTGTTCTCGGTGAACCTGGCGGGTCCGGTCGCGGCGGAGGTCGATCGGTCGTCACCAGCGGCGTGGCACTGCGCGCCTTCCTGCCGCGCGCGTTCGAGCGGCTCCCGTCCGGCGTGGCCCGCCTCCCGTACACCGGCCAGATCCAACCGCCTCAACTCGGCCCTGCTCCTCATGCGGGCCACCGCGACCTTGACGACGCTCGCCGGCGAACGCCTCCCGCCCGGCACGGACATCCTGCTCAGCCCTCATGTGATCCCGCGCTTCTTCGACGACCGCTCCGACCCCGGCCGCTGGGGACACCCTTCTCTGATCCCGAACCCGCACGTGAGCGCCCGACGAGCGACATTTGACAAATTCACCTCAACCTGCTCTCTCAATTTACCTGGAGAGCGCCTGGAATTAATTTGTCAAATCGCCTCGATAAAGTCCTGAGTGGTCAAAATGAAGCGCTACCTTAAATGCATGGAATTTCGTCGTCTAGGCCGTAGCGGCCTGTCCGTCAGCGCGATCTCCTACGGCCACTGGCTCGCGTATGATGCCCCGGACCAGGAAGAACGTGCGCGAGCGTGCGTCACGGCGGCGCTGGACGCGGGCATCACCACATTCATCACCGCGGACGCGTACGCGAACACCGCAGCCGAGTCGGTGCTCGGCCGCGTGCTGAAAGGACAGCGGCGGGAAAGCCTCGAGATATCCACGAAGGTGTTCTGGCCCACCGGGCCGGGCGGGCCCAATGACAAAGGTCTGGGCCGCAAGCACGTCATGGAGTCGGCACGCGCGTCACTGCGGCGGCTGGGCACCGACTATCTCGATGTGTACCAGGCGCATCGATTCGACCGGACGGTGCCGCTGGAGGAGACCATGATGGCGTTCGCCGATCTGGTCAGGCAGGGCCATGTGCTCTATGTCGGCGTCTCCGAATGGACGGCCGAGCAGATCACGAGGGGCGCCGCGCTCGCCCGGGAGCTGCACGTGCCGTTGGTCTCCAACGAGGCGCAGTACAGCGCGTTGTGGCGGGTGGTCGAGGCTGAGGTAGTGCCGGCGTGCGAACGGGAAGGGCTCAGCCAGCTCGCCTGGTCCCCTGTCGCGCAGGGCGTACTGACGGGCAAGTATCGGCCGGGGCAGCCCGCCCCCGCCGGGTCGCGCGGCGCGGACCTGAACGGTGCGGGCAGTTTCATCCAGCCCTTCCTGCGCGAGGACGTGCTGGAACGGGTGCAGCGGCTGCGTCCCCAGGCCGATGAGGCCGGGCTGTCGCTGGGACAGCTCGCGCTGGCCTGGGTGTTGCAGCGCCCGAACGTGGCCTCGGCGATCATCGGGGCATCGCGGCCCGAGCAGGTGCGGGAGAACGTCGAAGCGGCCGGTGTCCGGCTCGACGCCGACCTTATGGCGCGCATCGATCAGGTGCTGGACGGCGTCGTCGAAACGAACCCGGCGCTGACGACGAGCCCGTAAAGGGCCCACGCCCAGCTCCACCCGGGCACAGGTTGATCTTGATCCGGAAGACGGCGCAGACCCCGATCAGTCAGCCACCACGCAGGTCGTCGACGATCACGGTCAGGCCAGGCCACGCGCTCGCAAAGCGGCACAGGTCGTCGGCGAGCGGGGGCAGGTGCGCGCCGGGAAGAAAGTGCACGGTCGTCCCCGTGGTGCCGTCGCCGGCGATGGGCTCCAGGCCGGTGACGGGGACGCCGTGCTCGTACCGCTGGATCCAGGACCCGTTGAGGCGGCGGTTGGTGTGGACGAGCCAGTCGCTGAGCGCGGCGACGACGGACATGCCGCGGCGCGGATGCCCGTCGGCAAGCACCTCCGCGCCCGGGTCGTCGAAGAAGCGCAGGTCCTTGGACGCCATGACGGGCTTCTTCACCGGCCGCCCCTGCTCGTCGAAGCGGGTGTCGGTGCCTCGCCCCTCGTCGGCCACGGACACCGAGCCGTCGGCGTGGAGGGTGACGGTGCAGCGTCCGGCGCCGGTGCTCGCCGCCTCGTCGGCCGGGTAGGCGAGGACTTCGAGGATCAGGTGCCGGACGCCGCCGGGGGCGAACTCGTCGGGGTTCTCCCGGATGTGGGAGAGGTGGCCGAGGTCGACGTCGGCCGCCCAGTCATGGGTGGTGTTACGCCAGGAGGCTCGGGGTGCGCTCACCCCCGCACCCTATCCACGGTGGCTGCGGACAGAGCGTAGGTGACGCCGGTCAGGCGTTCGGACAACTGCCAGAGGCGTGCGGCTGTGGCCGTGTCGCGGATGGCGCGCTCACGAGTGCGACCGGTGGGCTCTCCGCGCAGTTGCAGCGGCCCGTCGGGAACGATGTAGCTGCCGCCGGGCAAATCCGGCGCGGTCGCCGCGTACAGGGAGGTCTTCGCCCCTTCCGGGGTGGGCCGGAAGGCCACGCGCACCAGCAGGCGGGCAAGGGCCGCATACAGCCGTCCCCTGCCGCTGTTGGCGCCGCCGGTGAGCACGTTGGTGCGGGTCAGCCCGGGTGCGACCGCCATGCTGCGCAACCGCTGTCCGGCGGCGTCGGCCCGGCGCTGCAGCTCCATCGCGAAGTAGAGGTTGGCCCGCTTGGACTGCACGTAGGCGAACGCCGTCCGGTAGCCGCGTTCGGCGTTGAGGTTGGCCAGGTCGAAGCGGGCGAAGCGGTGGCCCTCGCTGCTGACGGTGACCACCCGCGGATCGGGCGCGGCGAGCAGCTGCGGCAGGAGCAGACCGGTCAGGGCGAAGGTGCCCAGGTGGTTGACGCCGAACTGCGACTCGAACCCGTCGATGGTCAGCGCGTACGGCACCATCGCCACCCCGGCGTTGTTGACCAGCAGATCGATCCGGCCGCGGTCCCAACCGGCGGCGAACTCCCGGATGGAGGCCAGGCTGCCCAGGTCCACCCGGCGCAGCTCCACCTGAGCGCCGGGCACCTCACCCCGCATGCGGGTGAGGGCGGCCCGGCCGCGTTCGGGATCGCGGCAGGCCAGCACGACGTACGCGCCACGACGGGCCAGCTCGCGGGCGGTCACGTAGCCGATGCCGCTGTTGGCTCCGGTCACCACGGCGACGCGCCCGGTCTGGTCGGGGATGGTACGGAGTGTCCTGGAGGGAGAGTTGCGCATGATGTATCACCCCAAGTGAATATGTAGCGCAACTTCGAGTTGCGATACATTCATCCTGTCAGCAGCGTCCGAATATCGCAACTTGGAGTTGCAATGCAGTCCGATCCTTCCACCGCCAGGCCGGTCGGCCGCGGCGCCAAAGTACGCGCCGCCGTCCACGCCGCCACGCTCGCCGAGCTCGTGGACAAGGGCTATGCCGCATTGACCATCGAGAACATCGCCCAGCGCGCCGGAGTCCACAAGACGACGGTGTACCGGCGGTGGAAAGATCGAGAGAGCCTGCTCACCGACGCCCTGTCCGAGCACATGGCGCTGGACATCCCCGTCCCCGACAGCGGAGCGATCGAGACCGATCTGCGGGCGCTGGCGCGCTCGCTCGCCCAGGCGTTCACCAGCCCGACCGGGCAGGCCCTCCTCGCCGCCATGTTCACCGGGGCCGCCCATCTTCCGGAGATCGCCGCAGCTCGGCGTCACGTGTTCGAGGACCGGCTGGCCAGAGCCGAACCGGTGGTCACGCGCGCCATCGAGCGCGGCGATCTTCCCGGCGGCACCGACCCCGCCGAGTTGTTGAAGACCTTGGCCGCACCGATCTACCTGCGCCTGCTCATCACCGCCGAACCGGTAGACGAGACGACCGCCGACCAGGCGGTGCGCGTCACGCTCGCCGCGGCGCACGCCGGCGCCCTGCAGCCGGCCAACGGCTGACACGGCCCGGCCCAGATCGCCGGTCAGCTTCGGTGGCGGGCGTAGGCGGAGGCGATGAGGCGGCTCAGGAATTGGTCGAGGTCGTCGAGTCCGTATGAGGCGAGCACGTCGGGCGGCTGGGTGAGCAGGTAGGTCAAAGCGCTGTTGACGGCCAAGGTCACCATGGCGGCGCTCTCACGGGTGGCCGGGAGGCCGGCGGCCTGCTGGGCGGCTAGGTGCAGGTCGAGGTCGGCGCGGGAGAGCCGGGCCAGAGTCTCCCGCACCTGGGGGTTCCTGGCGGCCTCGGCGTGCAGCTCGATGTAGGCCAGGACCCGGGACCGGTTCACCGTCATCGCCCGCTCGATCATCAGGCGCAGCAACACGAGCAACTGGTCGACGGTGTCGATCTCGGCCTGCTGCAGCTCGCTCCAGTAGCGCTCGACGCAACGCTCGGCGGCGGCCTGAAGCAGGCTGTCGCGGGTCGGGAAGTAGTTCTTGGCCGTGCCTTCCGGCAGCTCGGCAGCACGGTCCAGCGCCCGGTGGGTCAGCCCTCTGCCACCCTCCCCCGCCAGCACCTCGATAGCCGCGTCGCGCAACCGGTCGCGGCGGTCCCTGTTCTCCACCATGGCCCCCATCCTCCCGCCTTTGTGCAATCACCATAGCCGTGGTACCACATGTGTGGTGATTGAGATGAGAAGAGCTGTCGTCGTCGGCGCCGGAGTCGGAGGACTGACGACCGCGATCGCACTGCGCGCGATCGGCTGGGATGTTTCGATCTTCGAGCGATGGCCTCAGGTCGTCGCCGAAGGCACGGCGCTGGGCCTCCGCCCGGATGCCCAGGCCGGCCTCGACCGGCTGGGGCTGGGCGAGCAACTGCGCGAGCGCACCGTCCCCTACCGGCGCGCGCAGATCCGCACCCCCGACGGCAGGCGCCTGGCCGACCTGCCGTTGGAGCGCATCGAACGGCGCGGAGGGGCGCCGGTCCGCATGCTGTCGCGGGTCTCGCTGATCGAGATGCTGGTGCGGCAGGTGGACCCGGCGACGATCAGCACGGGCGTGGAGATCACCGATCCCGCCGCACTGCGCGCCGACTACGACCTGGTGGTAGGCGCCGACGGGGTGCGCAGCGCGGTGCGCCAGGCGTTCTTCGGCGCCGTGACCCGTCCCCGCTACGCGGGCATCGTCGCCTGGCGCGGCGTGATCAAGGGCTTCGAGCCGCAGGACTACGGCGAGACCTGGGGGCGCGGGCAGATGTTCGGGATGACGCCGCAGGCTCCGGGGGTGACCAACTGGTACGCGCCCGTACGCACCCCGGAAAGGGTTCGCGAGAGCCTCGACGACCTGCGCGCACGCTTCGCCGGCTGGCACGACCCCATCCCGCGCGTGCTCGCGGCCGCCGAGGCGGACGCCGTGCTGCGGCACGAGGTCTACGACCTGGCGCCACCGCTGGGGTCCTACGTCACGGGGAACGTGGCGCTGGTAGGAGACGCGGCCCACGCGATGACACCCGCGCTGGGGCAGGGCGCCTGCCAGGCCCTGCTCGACGCGGTCGAGCTCGCCACCTGCCTGCGTACGCACCCCGGCGACGTGGCGAAGGCGCTGCTCTCCTATGACGCACGGCGGCGCCCGGCCGCCCAGCGGATGGTCACCGCCTCCAGTTGGATGACCCGCCTGGCGGGAGCCGGTCGCCTGGCAGGGCCGCGCAACACTCTGATGCGGATGCTGCCCATCTGAGCCTACGAGAGGACCTTGAGCAGCCGGTCGGCCAGGACGGCTGCCGAGGCCGGGTTCTGGCCGGTGAACAGGTTGCGGTCGACCACCGTGTACGGCTTCCACACCTCGCCCTTGGTGAAGTCGACGCCAAGGTCGATGAGCTCGTCCTCCAGCAGCCAGCGGGCCCTGGGGGCGAGACCGACCGCGTTCTCCTCCTCGTTGGTGAACGCGGTGACCCGGTAGCCGGCGAAGGGCGACACGCCACGGATCCTGGTCGCCAGCATCGCCGCCGGGGCGTGGCAGACGACGGCCAGGGGCTTGCCGGAGGCCAGCGCCTCGGTCAGCAGCCGGCCGGCGTCCGCGTCGACGCACAGGTCTTCCATGGGGCCGTGGCCGCCGGGGAAGTAGGCCGCGTCGTAGTCCTCCGGCCGGGCGTTCGCCAACCGGATCGGCCGTCGCATCTCCTCCGCGGAGCGGATGATCGCCTCCAGGTCGAGAGCGATCTGAGCGCTACCGGCCATTTCGGGGCGCAGGCTCATCATGTCGACGGTCGGGACCACTCCGCCGGGCGTGGCGACGACGATCTCCGACGGGAAGTAGGCGGCCCGAACTTCGCCCTCGGGCCGCCGTTGGGCCACAGACGACGGACCTCAGCCCGGGCTGAACCAGCGGGTGAGGGCCGCCTTCAGGCCGTCGGGGTCCGCGCCTGCCCAGGCGACGTAGCCGTCCGGCCGGATGAGCAATGCGGGTGCCGGCGCGTCGGCGACGGTTGCGGTCACGCGGCGCACCCGGTCGTTCCAGGGCTCCGCGGTGGCGGCGAGGTCGTTCCCACCGGTGAGGTCGAGAAGCAGGGGGCGGGCGTCGCGCAGGAGCTCAGCGAGGCGCCGCGTGTGTCCGTCGTCGGTGGTCAGCTCAAGGGATGGTACGAACCAGCCCGTGGGCGCGGCGGGGTGTTCCTCGCCCATGTCGTAGCGGACATCGGCGCCCGCCAGCAGGGCGGCGACCAGGTGCAGGTTCTCGGTGCGGCCGAGGAGTTCCGCGAAGAGCAGGCGCAGGGCGGTGACATCGCCTCCGGGTGCCATCAGGGCGGTCGCGGCCTGCGTGTGCATGAGCACGCGTTCGCCGCTCGCGTGGCGTTCGGCTCCGTAGCTGTCCAACAGGCCTTCCGGGGCCCAGCCCTGCAGCGTGGCGGCCAGTTTCCAGGCCAGGTTGGCCGCGTCCTGCAGCGCCAGATTCAGGGTCGGCCCGTGGCTGACGTGTGCGGCGTCGCCGGCGATGAAGACTCGGCCGTCACGGTAGCGGTCGGCGAGCCGCGAGTTGCGGCCGCACTGGCGGCGAAGCAAGGTGGGGGCGCCCTCGGGTGGCGGAGTCAGGGGCAGGCGCACTCCGAGGACCCGTTCGACGCTGTCCTCCATCTCGGCCATCGTCATCGGCGCACCCGGCCCCGGGAAATCGCCTGCCGGGTGATCGTCCCATTCGGCCGTGTTGACCAGCGGCCGCTCCGGGTCGTGCGCGAGGAGGGTGAAAACGCCCCGCTCGGTACGGTGGAAATGCGCCGGGATCTCGCCGAGGCCCTCGATCACGATCCGTCCCCCCGGCGCGAAACGGAAGCGGTCGCTCGGCCCGATGAGTGCCGTCCGGTCGACGACGTTGTCGTCGCTGGTGCCGAGGAAGGCGATTCCCGCCTGCCTGCGCACCAGGCTGTGGCCGCCGTCGCAGCCGACGACGTATCGAGTTGTGAAGGTCGTCTCGATTCCGTCCGCACCGCGTGCCACGACGTCGACCTGGTCATCGTTCTGGCTGAAGGACAGCACGTCCCAACCTCGCCGGACATCCGCGCCGAGTTCCGCCGCGCGCTCGCCGAGCACCCGTTCCAGGTCACGCTGGTTGACCGGAAGGAGATACATCGGGTTCTCGTCGCCGAGCACGTGCAGCGGCAGCGGCATCCCGCCGAAGAAGAACCCGGGCGCAGGCACCGGTGCTCCTCGGCCCCCACAGCGTTCCAAGAGGCCGCGGTTGTCCAGTAACCGCACGACCTGGCCGGCGAGGCCGTGTGCCTTGTCTGCCGGGTCCGGTTCCGGCCGTCGTTCCAGAATCAGGGGCCGGACCCCCGCGAGGCGGAGCTCGCAGGCCAGAAAGAGGCCGGCGGGTCCACCGCCGACGATGATGACGTCGAACATCCCTGACGCCTCCTTAGGATACGCGACTGTATCTAACGGCGGACACCGTAAGTCACCGCGATAAGATACGCAAGTGGATCCTAAGTACGAGCGGATCGCGGATGAGCGCGGGACGGTCGGGGCGCAGGCGGCGGAACGCCGTGCCGACGGCGGCGCATCCCGTCGCCGTGGCTCCGAGCTCGAGGACGCGATCCTCGACGCCGCGTGGGAGGTGCTGATCGAGCACGGATACCACGGCTTCACCTACGAAGCGGTCGCCGCCCGCGCCGGCACGAGCCGTCCCGTGCTCTACCGGCGCTGGCCGCAGCGCGACGACCTGCTGCTGGCCACGCTCACCAAGTTCTGGCAGCCGATCGCGGTGCCCGACACCGGCAGCCTCCGCGACGACGCGATCGGCTTCCTGCGCAACGCCAACGCCGACCGCGCGCCCACGATCACGTTCATGAGCGTGCAGCTGGCGGACTACTTCCGCGACGCCGGCACCAGCTTCAGCGAGCTGCGCCGCACCCTCCTCCCGCCGGGCCAGGCGACCGCCTTCGAGACGATCGTCGCCCACGCGGTCGAGCGCGGCGAGCTGCCCGACGTGCCACGCCCGTCCCGCGTGGTGAACCTGCCGTTCGACCTGCTGCGCCACGACCTGCTCACGACGATGCGCGCGGTGCCGGACGAGTCGATCGTCGAGATCGTGGACGAGGTGTGGCTACCGCTGCTGGGGACACGACCCCGTCCCCAAGCATCGCGACCGCGATCGGGCCGTCTCTGAAGCCAGAGCGTCGGTGGTACGGGACGCGCACCTCAACGTTCGCGAAGACATCCGATGATCTCGTCAATCACCGGCACCCCCTGCCGCGTTCGGGCTACAGTTTGCAGTCATGATCACGGAAGAAGTGCTGTGAAGCAGTCCAAAGCCCAACAAATCGGCCGGTCGGCGCTGGTTGCGGCGCTGGCCGCAGGCGTCATGATGGCAGGCGTCGCGCCCGCGGCGAACGCCGCCGCCACCGCCCAGAAGAGGACGCTAGGGCCGTTCGGGTACGGCAACCTCAAGCTCGGGATGACGGAGGCGCGGGCCAGGGCGACCGGGAGGATCGTCCGCAAGACCATCAACGTCCCCACCAAGTGCTCGACTTATGACCTGAAGGAGCGGCGGTACAGCGGCAACCGGGCAGGGATGTACATTTCGAAGAAGCAGGGCGTGGTCACGATCTCCGCGCCCGGCCGCGGCGTCAAAACGCCCCAGGGCATCGGCATAGGCGCCACTCCCGCGCAGTTGAAGGCCGCCTACCCCAACCTGAAGCAGAATGCGCTGTACGGCACCTTCGCCACCGTGCCGGGCAACCCCAAGGCGTCCTACGTCTTCCTCGTGTCGAAGAGAATGGTCCTCGGTGTGACCCTGGTCCTGACCGCTCAGGACTGCCTCGGGTAGCGGCCCCTTCACAGGTGCTCGGCCGAGACCGTGAGACCTGCGGGGAGCTCGCTGAGGCGGGCTCTGTCGATGGAATCCGTTCATGGAGATGGGTACGGGGAGCTCAGGCTCCAGACCCGGACCCTGCCGTCGTTGCCCCCGGAGACCGCCACCAGGCAGCCGTCCAGGTGTCCGGTTGCCACCGCTTCGATCAGGCCCACGTGGCCTTTGAAGGGTTCGCCGATCGGCTTGCCGGTCGCCAGGTCCCACACCCGTACGGTCTGGTCGTTGTAGCCGCCGGAGACCACGATCGGGCGGCCGTCGCTCAGCTGCGCTGCGGCCAGGCCGAGCGCCCAGCTCCGGTGGCCCCTGAAGGGCCGGCCGATCGGTTCGCCCGTGGCCAGGTCCCAGACGCGTACGGTGTGATCGCCCTTCCCGCCGCCGGAGATCGCCACCGGGCGGCCGTCGAGTCGCGCCACCGTCGCCGATTCGACCGGCCCGTCGTGAGCGTTGACGCGTCTGGCCATGGGAGTGCCGGTGGCCAGGTCCGTCATCAGGATGGTGCCGTCGACGTCCCCGGAGACCACGATCGGGCGGCCGTTCACCTCGCCCACCGCCACCGACAGCACCCAGCCGCGGCCGGTGCCGACGGGGTCGCCGACCCGGTCGCCGGTGGCCAGGTCCGAAACCTGCACCGTACCGTCGAGACCGCCGGACACCGCCACGGGGCGGCCGTTCACCTGCCCGACCGCCACCGATTCGACCGAGCCCCGATGGCCTTGGAAGGGTTTGCCGATCGGTTCGCCGGTGGTCTGGTCCCAGACGCGTACGGTGCCGTCGCGACTGCCGGAGACGACGACCGGGCGGCCGTTCACCTGCCCTGTCGCCACCGACCAGACCGGACCCTGATGCCCCGCGAACGGGGAGTGGAGGGGTACGCCGGTGGCGAGATCCGATATCAGCACCGTGCCGTCGTAGCCTCCCGAGGCGACCACGGGACGGCCGTCCCACTGTCCGACGGCCAGCGACAGCACCCACCGCTGCCGGCCGTTGACGGGCTCGCGGATCAGGGTGCCGAACGGCGCGCCCGTCGTGGAGGGCTTCGCGCCGGCGGTGGAGAGCGTGGTGCCGGGGAGGCCCCCGGTCAGGATGGACGCCAGCCACAAGGCCACGGGGATCGCGAGGACGACGGCGGCCGCCGCGAACACCTTCGCCAAGCCGGGCGGACGTTGACGGCGGCGGCGCGGGGCGTTTTCGGGCGGCGGTGCGGGACGCCGGGAACCCGTGTCCTGGAGGGGGGTCTCGTGGGTGAGCGCGGTGAACAGGTCGGTGATGCTCGGCCGGGACGCGGGATCCTTGGCCAGGCCGGCGGCCAGGAGGGGACGGAGGCGGTCGGGGACGCCTGCCAGGTCGGGCTCGCGGGTCATGATCGCGTTGAGGACTCCCGCGGTGACCGTGCCGGAGAAGGCCCGGTGCCCGGTGGCGGCGTACACCATGGTCGCGGCCCAGGCGAACACGTCCGAGGCGGCCCCGGCCGGCTCTCCGTTGAGCTGTTCGGGCGACAGGTAGGCCGGGGTGCCGATCAGGCCGGGTCCCGTGGTGGAGTGGTCCAGCACCCGGGCGATGCCGAAATCGATGACGACGGGGCCCTCCTGGCCCATGATCACGTTGCTGGGCTTGAAGTCCCGGTGCACGATGCCGGCCCGGTGGATCGCGTCGAGCGCGACCAGGGTGGTGATCGCCAACCGGTCCAGCCCGCCGCCCGTGCGCGGCCCCTCCCGGGTCACGAGCTCGTCCAGGGACGGGCCCTGTACGTACTCGCTGACCAGGTAGGGCGCCCGGTCGGCGATCCCGGCGTCGACGACCCGCGCCGTGCAGAACGCCGCCACGGACCTGGCTATCTCGGTCTCGCGCAGGAACCGGTCCAGGGCTTCGGGCTCGGAGGCCATCCGGGCGTGCAGCGTCTTGACGGCCACCTGCCGGCCCGAGGGGGCCTGCCCCAGATAGACGACCCCCTGCCCGCCCACGCCCAGCACGCCGATCAGTCGATAGTCCCCGATCTGCCGGGGATCGTTCTCGGCCAACGGGCGCGGACCGGACATGAGGCAATCTTCTCCTGGGGTCAGGGAGGATCCACTCGGCTGCTCAAAAGGTATATGTCCGCATGATGACGCAAAAGCAGTTGCCTATGGGCATAAGTGGTGTCGATCGCCCAACACCTAGCGTTGAAGGATCATCCCGACGGGGATGGGGAGGGGAACGCGGAACTGGACGGGAAGGCGAACGACACCATGAAGACACCCGCGATCGTCACGCCACAGGAGTGGGAGGCAGCGCGCCGTCGGTTGCTCGTCAAGGAAAAGGAGCTGACCCACGCCCGGGACGCGCTGGCCGCGGAGCGCCGGCGGATGCCGTGGCTGGCGGTGGAGAAAGACTACGAGTTCGACGGGCCGGCGGGTAAGGCGAGCCTGCCGGACCTGTTCGAGGGCCGTCGCCAGCTGGTCGTCTACCGCGCCTTCTTCGATCCCGGCGTGCACGGCTGGCCCGATCACGCGTGCGTCGGGTGTTCCATGGTGGCCGATCATGTCGGGCACCTCGCCCATCTGAACGCGCGTGACACCACTCTCGTCTTCGTCTCCCGCGCGCCCCAGCCGGACATCGCGCGGGTGAAGGCGCGGATGGGCTGGACGATGCCCTGGTACACCCTGACCGACGACTTCGACGCCGACTTCGGCGTGAACGAGTGGCACGGCACGAACGCGTTCATCCGCGACGGCGACAGGGTGTTCCGCACCTACTTCATCAACGACCGCGGCGACGAGGCGCTGGGGAGCACCTGGAGCTACCTCGACATGACCGCGCTCGGGCGGCAGGAGGAGTGGGAGGACTCCCCCGAGGGTTATCCCCAGACCCCGCCGTACCAGTGGTGGAACTGGCACGACGAGTACGGCGCGGGCGAGGGCCGTCAGCCGGACAGGACCCGGTAGCCCGCGTCCACCGGGATACGGGCGCCGGTCACGGCGTCGAAGCCGCCGTCAAGGATGGAGCCGATCACCGCGGCGACGTCCTGGGGATCGACCATCCGGCCGAGGACCGAGCGGCGCCCCAGCGCCGCCTCCGTCTCGGGCGTTCGCATCATGGCGCTGGCTTCGGTACGGACCGCGCCCGGCGCCACGACGTTCACCCGGATTCCCCAGGCACCGGCCTCGGCAGCGACGTGCTGGGCAAAGGTGTTGAGCGCCGCCTTCGCCGTCGCATGCGCGACCGCGCCCGGACGTACCAGATCGGCGCTGAGGCTGGAGACGTAGACGATTCGGCCGTCGCCCTGCTCGCGCATGCGGTCGAGTGCCCGCTGGGTGATGTGGAAGACCCCGGCGAGCTCCCCGGTGACCTTGCCGGCGAAGTCCTCCCACGACATCTCGGCCAGCGGGCCGAACGGCGGGGGGATGTTGGCGTTGCAGACCAGCGCGTCCACCCGCGCGCAGGCCTCGACGAGTTCGGCCACCTGGCCAGAGTCGCGGACGTCGGCCTGGACAGCCTGCGCCGTACCGCCGGCCGCCTGGACCTGCTTGACCACCGAGGCGGCCGCCGACGTGTCGGCGCGATAGTTGACGATCACGTGGAAACCGCGACGGCCCAGCTCATGCGCTGTCGCGGCACCGATACCGCGTCCCGCGCCGGTGATGAGTGCGATGCGTCGCATGTCATGCCTCCCCTGCTCTACGGCTTCGGGGGCAGACTCTAGGTATTGAGCATTCCAGAAGAAAGTACCTACCTCTTGGTAAGCTCCATACCTTGCCGTCGGCTTTCTGCTCATCAAGGGGTGGCACGAGGTATGAGTGACGCGTTTCACAGGGACTGCCCGGCGCGCATGGTGCTCGACCACGTCACCAGTCGCTGGGCGGTGCTCGTGCTGACGGCCGTCCGCGGCGGCCCGCTACGGTTCCACGAACTGCGCACCAAGATCGAGGGGATCAGCGAGAAGATGCTGTCCCAGACGCTGCGCACTCTCGTACGCGACGGCTTCGTCCGCCGAACGGTCACCCACACCAGGCCGCCACAGGTCAGCTACGGCCTGACCGCCCTCGGCGAGGGGATCACCGAGCCGCTCCAGACCCTGTCCGACTGGATCCGGGACCATGCGGGCGACATCCTCGCCGCCCAGGCCGTGTACGAACAGGAAACTCCCTGAGCGGCTCCGCCGCGGAGCATCGACTGAACACGAAGCCACCGGGCCGTATCCCGCGCACGCGGCGGACTCTCGCGCGAGATTTGCCGGTAACAACCTGGTAACAGGGTCTTCTCCTCGGCAATGTGAGCGGTCACACTCAGGCAACAAGAAATGTGACCGGTCACATCTGCGCACCTCCACGTCCCCCAAGGGCTCTGACGCCCGCAGCACGCAAGGAGGTTGTCTCGCCATGAGGAGGAAACATGCCTGGTCAGCGATGCTGGCGGTGGTCCTGTTGACGGGTGCCGTGCACGCCGCCCCCGCCCAGGCCGCGTCTCAGCTCGTCGTCGATCTCGGCAGCTCGACCGGCGCGCTCAGGTACGGAGCCACCGGCTTCCTGTACGGGCTCGGCGACGAGGGCATCCCGAACGAGAGCATGCTCGCCGCCATCAAACCGCAGGTCACCGCCCAGAAGGCGCCCGACGGCCTGCAGCACCCGAACGGCGACGCGCTCAAGATCGCCCCCATGTTCAAACGCGCCGGCGGCCGCGAGATCCAGATCTACATGCAGGACGTCTACAAGCAGTGGCCGTACGAGAACCTGGGCATCAACGACTACCTGGCCAAGGTGGACACGATGGTCAGGAAGGTCGTCGCCGACCCGTACCGCACCTCGTACGTCTACGTCCCCTTCAACGAGCCCGACCAGATCTGGTACGGCGGCAACCTCACCGGGTTCATGAACGACTACCGGACCGTCTACCGCCGGATCCGCTCCCTCGACCCCGGCGCCCGCATCGCGGGCCCGAACTTCGCGAGCTACCGCTCGGCCGACATCCGGACGTTCATGCAGTTCGCCCGGGACAACGCCGTGCTGCCGGACGTCACCACCTGGCACGAGCTCGGCGACGACTTCTTCACCAGCTGGCACACCCACTACGCCGACTACCGGGCGATCGAGTCCAGCCTGGGCATCTCCCCGAGGCCGATCACCATCAACGAGTACGGGCGCTTCTCCGGGGATCTCGGCGTGCCGGGCAACCTGGTGCAGTTCGTGGCGAAGTTCGAGAACAGCAAGGTCGACGGCTGCCTGGCGTACTGGACGACGGCCGGCGGGCTCAACGACCTGGTCACCAGGAACAACCAGGCGACCGGCGGCTGGTGGCTGTACAAGTGGTACGGCGAGCTGACCGGCAACACCGTGGCCGTCACCCCGCCCGCGCCCGACGGCTCACTCCAGGCCCTGGCCGCGCTCGACCAGGGCAAGAAGCAGGCCAGGGTGATCTTCGGCGGCAACAACCCGGCGAGCGGCACCTACGACACCAACCTGGTCGTCAAGGGCGTCCCGGGTGCCCTGGGCCCCACGGTCCACGCCGCCGTCTGGGGCGTGGACAACACCGGGCTGAACCCCTCCCCCGGTCCGTACAAGGTCACCGAGGCGGACTTCACGCCGTCTGGCGGCCAGATCACGATCCCGCTCACCGGGCTGAAGGGCTCCTCGGCGTACCAGGTGATCGTGACCCCGGCCAAGGACGCGACCGCCGGCTCCCGCTACGAGGCCGAGTACGCCGCCGCGCCGGGCGCGATCACCTACGGCCCGGTCTCCTCCGCGGACGGCGGCGCCAAGTTCGTGGTCACCGCCCCCTCGGACGGCTACTACAACGTGGACCTGCGCTACTCCGCCTCCGCCGCCCGCACGGCCAAGCTGCGGCTCAACGGCTCCGATCTGACCGACGTCAGCCTGCCCGCCGCCGCGAGCTGGAGCACCGTCACCACCAAGGTGTTCCTGACCGCGGGGATCAACCGTCTGGACGTCAGCGCCGCCGGCGTCAACGTCGACTACCTCGACGTGTCGGCGACGACGGGGACGATCACCGCGTACGAGGCCGAGTCCAGCGCCAACACGCTCGGCGGCGCCGCCAGGGTCGCGGCCAACTCCGCCGCCTCGGGCGGTAAGTACGTCGGCTACGTCGGCGCCGGCGCGGCCAACACGCTGCGCTTCAACAACGTCACCGTCGCCTCGGCCGGCCGCTACCGCCTGGTCGTCACCTACGCCAACGGCGAGCTGGGCGAGGGCGCCACCAACTACAACAGCAACATCGTCGACCGCTACGCCGACATCTCGGTCAACGGCGGCGCGGCCCAGCGGCACTACTTCCGCAACACGCTGGGCTGGTCGAACTACCGGACCACGGTCGTGGACGTCACCCTGGCCGCCGGAGCGAACACGATCACGTTCGGCAACGCCTCCACCGGCTACGCGCCCGACATCGACCGCATCCAGATCGCCAAGCCGGTCGGCTGAGACAAGCCGGCCGGTAAGAAGCAGCAGAGGAGATCCATGAACACCAGCGTCGTCTGGGGCCACCCGAGCCTGCGGGTCGTGCTCGACGTCTCACCCGACGGCCCGGTCGGCGTCCGGTCGCTGTCCGGCGGCGACGCCGCCACGGCGCACCTGCCCAGAGCGACGCAGCCGCTGGTGGAGCTGCTGGTCCCGGAGG